>JBILLC010000206.1:0-5023 GCA_044376275.1 Chthoniobacteraceae bacterium
ACCATGCGCAACGGAATCGTGAGCATGGTGCGCATGAAGGTCACGCGAAGCAGATCCCGCGCGTGCAG
Source organism: Chthoniobacteraceae bacterium (assembly GCA_044376275.1). Taxonomy (GTDB): domain Bacteria; phylum Verrucomicrobiota; class Verrucomicrobiia; order Chthoniobacterales; family Chthoniobacteraceae; genus Chth-196. The sequence continues at coordinate 69 of JBILLC010000206.1, forward strand.
CGTCCGGCATCTTGGGGTTAGGATTGCGAATCCGCGCAAGGTACCAAACGCGGTTCTGCGTGTTGAGATATTCGAGAAGTCGATAGCCGCGCTGATCTTCCTTGAGTTTGGCTATGCGACTCTTTGGATTTTTCAAATCGCCAAACACGATCGCGTCTGTCGGGCAGACCTGCGCACACGCGGAAGTAAACACGTCCGCCGGAACTCGCGGCGTCTGCTCGGAGTCGCGGGCGTGAACTTTCGCGGTGATCTTCGCTTCCTGAATCCGCTGCACGCAAAAAGTGCACTTCTCCATGACCCCACGCATACGAACCGTAACATTCGGGTTCTTCTGCATTTGAATGGTCTCTGGCGTGCTCTTCTCCGTGAGCAAATTCCATTTGTAGAGGCTCGTAATCGAGCGCTGGTTGTAATCAAAAAAGTTGAACCGGCGCACTTTGAATGGGCAGTTGTTCGCGCAGTAACGGGTACCGATGCAACGATTGTAAGCCATCACATTCAGACCGTCCTCGGAGTGGACGGTAGCGTTCACTGGACAAACCGTTTCACAAGGAGCGTTTTCGCACTGCTGGCACATCATCGGCTGACTCACCATCTCCGGTTCGTCCGCGTCGCCACCTTCGCTGGCGAAGTAACGGTCCATGCGCATCCAGTGCATCTCACGACCCTTGATGACCTGCTCCTTGCCCACGATCGGAATGTTGTTCTCAGACTGGCAAGCGACCATGCACGCAGAACAACCGATGCAACTATTAAGGTCCACTGTCATGCCCCAAGCATGGACATCATCAAGCGGCGGATTTGTATAAAGTGAAAAGTTCTCAGGGGTGTGGGCGTCGATACCCATCTTCTTGAAGTAATCGGCGTTTGACGCGTTTTTCTTCCAGTCCTCAGAGGTCGACTGCCGCAGAATGTCCGCACCACGCCCTTCAAGCGCCCCATGCTCCTGAGTCACCGCAAGCTCAGCTTTTCGACCGGTTTTCGCCACGACCACGCCACCGCGAAAACGAATGCCCGACGAGCTCACCAGCGGAAACACGTCAACACCAATGTTGCGCCCCACGTTTCCAACCTCGGAACGACCGTACCCAACAGCCACCGAGATGGAGTCGTCCGCATGCCCAGGAAGCTCGAGTGCCGCGATCTCCACAGACTTGTCACCAAGGGTCAGCTTCAGCACGTCCCCCGTGCCAACACCGAGCTTTCTCGCCGCAGCAGGACTGATCAGCGCCGCATTATCCCAAGTGAGTTTCGTAACCGGATCGGGCAGTTCCTGCAACCATCCATTGTTTGCGTATCGCCCGTCGTCTATTTTTGAATCCGTAATAAACACCAACTCGAATTCATTCTCCGCCAGACGGATCGCTGCCGCGGCCGAGATGTTTTTCGCGACAGAATCGTTCTGAAAAGCCGCGCCGCCAAGTGCAGACGCTGAGCCATCCAAAAATCCATTCTTGAGTGTCTTCGGCCACTCGATCGATGCGTCCTTCTGGTCACCAAGAGTCGCTGCAAAAGTTTTCTGAACGAGTTTCTGGGCGTCCGCGTCTTCGTTGGCAATCCGCGCAAGCAACTCAATCTCCGACCATCCGCCATACAACGGAAGCACCATAGGTTGCACCACCATGTAGCTACCATCGACCGCGCGACAGTCTCCCCATTGCTCCAAGTAATGCGCAGCAGGCAGATGCCAGGCCGCTTTCGCTGACGTCTCGTTAAAATCCAGGGAAAGATGCACAACCGTTTTCACGGCCGCCTGTGCCTCGATCCACTTCACATCATCCGGCGCATTGAAAGCGGGATTACCACCCAAAATAAACAAAGCGTTCGTCTTTCCATTACGCAAGCCAGCTGCCAGCTCTGAAATTCCAAGAGATGACGAGGCCAGCGCTTTGCGCACCAGCAGACCCTTGCCCACCGCTCCGAGCGCGTGATTGATGGCGAAACCGAGAGCCTGAACTGACGCCGGCTGCCTCTGACCAACCAACACGAGCGCCTTGCCTTTGTGAGCAACAAGATCGGCTGCGCATTCCTCGACCCAACCCGCCTTGATTTTAGTCTCTGGCGCCTTTAATTCCGCCGCGAGTTTCCCGAGACCATCATCAGCAAGACTTTTCGAGAGCTGAAGCGCCAACGCCTTGAGGAAACTGCTCGAGCGGCTCGCAGCCAACCGCAGACGATGATCCGACATCCCACCCGTCAAAGTGTAGCGGTTTTCAACGACATAAAGCCGGTTCATCGCCGTGTTGGCGTTGTCCACCTTGCGGCGCGCAGCGAATCCACGCACCATGCTGATATCACCTTCGACCCCAAGGATATCGCGGTCCACCGTCAACAGAATGTCGGCCGCCTCAGGCTTGTAAACCACCTCGCTGCCCGCACCAAACGCAGCCGCAGCCGCCTCCCGCTCGGGACCGTTGCCATTCGCCTCGTAAGAAGCCCATTTCGCCGCTGGGAACTTTGCGAGAACCGCCTTCTTCAAGCGCTCGCGCGTTGGCGAAACAACACCGTCCGTGAGGAATGCAAGCCCCTCGCCGCTTCCCGCCGATGCCAGAATGGAAGCAAGTTCCTTCTCGAAAGCCGCGTGATCAGAGCTCTTGCCCTCGTGACGCACTTCCTTCGAGCGTTGCGGGTCGTACAAATCCAAAATCGAAGACTGCGCCCAGATGTCCGTAGCGCCCTTATTGACCGGATGCAAAGGGTTGCCCTCAATTTTCGTCGGTCTTCCATCGAAAGTCGTGACCACCAGCGGCATCGCGCCCAATCGCGATGGCATCGCGGATGTGAAGAACAAGGCTTTCCCCGGCACAGACCATTCAACGCCTCTGGTGAAAGGCACCAGCTGCTTTAATGGCCTGCGGCACGCCGAAAGGCTCATTCCTGCCATCGCCACGGAGGCACCCATCAACTGCAAAAAGCTGCGGCGGCTTACGTCACCGCCCTCCAACTCGGAGGCGCCTTGCGGAAATTCACGACTCAACCAACCGCGGAATTCGGGGGTGTCTTGTAACTGCCCAAGGGAGCGCCAGTAACGCTTGCCCGTTTCGGATTCTGGGGGATGCTGGAAAATGCGCTTGCTCATGTGGGTTAGCGATGGCAACCGGCGCAGTTCTTGACCGGAGGATTGATGTGCAATTTCTCAACCAGCGCCGAGCCAATTTCGCGCTGCGTTTTGCCGGCTGGCGGCTGCCAGTCCAAGTTCGTCACTTCCGAAACCGGACGCACAAAACTGGCTGGGTCTCGGTGACAGTCCAAGCACCAAGACATCGAGTGCGATTCCGCGTGGTAAACCACTTCCATCTCATTCACCTTGCCGTGGCAACTCACACAGCTCACCCCGCGGTTCACGTGCACCGAGTGGTGGAAATAGGCGTAATCCGGCGTCTTGTGGATTTGAACCCACTCGATCGGTTTCCCCGTCTGCCAGGAATCCCTAACCAGCTGCAACTTGGGATTCTCACGCTGGATCTGTGAATGGCAGTTCATGCACACCTGCGTCGTCGGGATATTTGAATACGCCGAGGTCTCCACGTAAGAGTGGCAGTAACGACAGTCCATCCCGAGTTGTCCGGCGTGAATCTGATGTGAAAACGCCACAGGCTGGGTGGGCTCGTAACCCACTCGAGTGTACTTCGGGGTGAAGTAGTACCAGACCCCCGAGGAAACTCCGCCCCCGAGAATGAGAACGCAGATTGCAATCTTGATTGGGAGCCAGTTGCTCCACCTTGGAAAAATATTCGCCATGCGTCGTGTAAATCAGTTCATGAGTGAGGGGCGAAGACAACAAACTGCCATACGTCTGTTTGGAAAATGGGCCCCGATTCAAATAGGCCGCGGCTTCACAATCAAGCGAGTTTGTGAAATTTTTCACAAGCCGAACCGGACCGAAATTCAACAACCCGCTCAAAATCAAGCTGAAGCCATGGAAGGCAGGGGAGTTAAAAAACTGGCGCCCTGCACATCTGTGCGCTCCCTACTGAAAGCACGGGAGCGTTCCACCCCAAAAAACCGCGCCCGCCGCCCGACCTACTGTTTGCCCGGAGGACGAGCTTCCCTTTCAGCCGGCTCGTAATCGGATTCCGATCCCGTGCGCCCACTAAACTTTCGCAGAGCGGCCCTGCAAATGGCGCTCACAATAGGTGTTGCCATCAGCCGACACTCGGAACTCCAACTCAGGCGAGCTCAACTCCGTCTGTCCACAAACATGGCACCTGTGAAGGGTTTCCACGGGCTCAATCGCCTTAGCGAACTGCTTGCGCCGGCTGGCATCAGTCCGCTGGCGGCCTCGGGAGGCAATCCACTCGGGGCCAAAGAAAATTAGAAAATTCGCCAGAGCCACGACCACTCCGACCCTGTAGCCCCACCCTGAGCGCGCAAAGCTCATCGCCAGAACCACCGCGTCGAATATCGCTAACCATTTAATCCTCAGTGGAATTACAAAAAACATGTAGACCTGCATCGCTGGGTAGTGCCAGGCAAAAGCGAAGAGCAGGGAGTTGTTGAGCAAAAAACCACCTGCGCCATCCCCTGCCAGGAAGCCGGCGACCGTGGTGCCCAACGCCCCGAGCAGGTAATAGACATTCAAACGAAACACGCCCATCGCCTCCTCCAAGCCATCGCCTAGCCAAACTAAGAAAAGCAAGTAGAAGGCAGCACCCAGCCAGCCGGGGAGCAGGCCTCCGAATAGTGGAATAAACAGGTGGGAAACCAGCCTCCACACCTCCCCCTGCAAAACCGCGGCGGGCTCCAATTCCAAAGCCTTGATGAAAGGCGGCTTAACTTGGCATAATACAAAAACGAGCCCGTTCAAAGCCGCCACATATCGAAGCAGGTGGGGTATTGCTAAATTTCCAAAGCGGCGCTCCGCGTGATCCAGCCAGTTCATAACTTTTTCTAATATCAAACCACCAAACAGTCGATGCGATATGCCAATCCTATTCCCGCATCGGTCTGGCGGC
>JBILLC010000063.1:0-8031 GCA_044376275.1 Chthoniobacteraceae bacterium
AATTGAGGTTTTCCTCCGGATGCCCACGTACGGTCGTATCCAGAAAGACATCCTCCAGAATTACCATTTGCGCGGGAGCGAGACGTTTTTTAACAGATTCGAATTGCGCGCCAAACAGCTGCCCCAGGAGTTTTTCACCCTCGCCACCTTCGACGGTTCGGAAGATGTTATTCCACCAAGCGTCGCTCCACGCGGCGACTGTTTCCGAGCCTTTTGGAAAAACCGAGAGCATCTCACCAAGCGTTTCGCGAAATGCTTCCCGATGCTCCGGCCGCTCCAGGCTCGCCCTTTGTGTGCTGAATCCAAAGTAGGGCAGCGTTGCCGAAGAAACCGATTTGCCGGATTTGACTGTCAACTTTACCCGGCCCTCACGGAAACCGGGCACAAGCCACTTCACGTGCTCGCCTTCGATGGTCGCGCCCTCGGGAAAAGTCCAGCTAACCTTGGTGTCCGGCGACTGTTCGGCGCTGAGAGCCTTGAAGTCCATAAGGACCAGCGGCTCCTCGTCACCAAACCAGTAAGGGAGGTCCGGGGTGATTCGCGCTGCCGCCTGTGGGGCGCCCTCGCGGGATTCCACCGCCGCAAGCTTGCAAGAACCGGAGCGGGCGATCTCCGAAGCTTTGAGAATGCGCGCATCATCGTTTTTCTCGTTTTTAAGCTGTTCGTTCGGCGTCCGCCAAGTGAGGTACATCATGGCGCTCGAATACGGGCCGGAGCCCGGGGCGGTTTGTAGCACCTCGACCCTGTGTAGGCCCTTGGCAAGCCTCAAGGAGGCGCCGGAACCCGCCCATTTTTTACTTTTCTCCCTCACCTCAACTTTGACCCCATCCACACGGAGTTCTCCCTGCCCGGTGTGGAAGAGCGGAGCCATCCAGTACTCGCCCGCGGCAGGAGCATCCACATACGAGAGTTGATAAAATGCGGCAGGCTTGGAGCGACCGGTGATATCCCCACTAATGCTAAAAGGCGACAACCGATGACCGGGATTTTCAAACCAGTGCACGTTTCCTTCGACACGTCCCAGTCCCGCCATTGCCTGCGCGGCGACAAGAGTGTCGCGGCCCGGAGACACACATAGAATCGGTCCCGGCGTCAGTCCCGTGCGAGGATTCCACACCCGCGCCGCCGCGCCCGTGTGGATGTAAACAGAAACAGATTTCGCTTCACCCTCGGGAGCTGCAAATACAAGGGCAAAGCCGTTCTCGGTATTTTGCCACAGCACATAACTTGCCAGAACCTTCCCGTCCTCGGTGACGACGGTTGTCGCGGGCTTGTTGCCGCGCAGAACTCCGCCATCGGGTAACAACGCCAAATAGCCGGCGCTGGAGTGGGAGGGCTTTCGAAGAAGATCCAGTTTGTAGCGCAACAGCGAGTCGGCGACCTGCCATTCGCCGGCTGCCCGAACCTTTGGCGCCACCAGCAAGAGGGCTACTCCAGCGAGAAGTAGAAACGGGACGACGGCTGTTCTTCGCAATTTAAGAGTGGGCCGACTTAGGGCTCTTTAATTTTTCCCAGTGCCAGGATTGTCCTCACGAATCTTGATCAATAACACGGGAGGTTGAGGCGGCTTCTTAGCTTCGGTGCGTGACATTGGGGCGGCTGGGCAACAGCAACAACCGGTAGTCTCGGCCGAAGACGCGACGCGCGGGGGAGCAGGGGGCTTTTTCTGAATCAGCTCACGCGGCGGGGCCACAAACCCTGGTTCACCCGTCCCGTCGCCAGAGATCAACGTACCCGCGCAGAGGGTCGTCGCGAGCGCGGCGGTCATCACTTTTTTCGGAGTGTTAGATTTCATTTTCAGTGCGCCGCCAAATCTAGATTATTTCCCAGGGTGGAGCAGGGCGATGGAGCTAAAAACTTGCTATAAACCAGCTTGAGGTCAATGCTTTTAACCTTGGCCTTTGGTCAACTAATCTTCGAGTGCAAAGAAGTGTACATGCTAACTAAACATCCGGAACGCGTCCTTCGATCCGGTTTTTGCGCAAAAGCAATGAGTCGACGTGTGCGCCAGCCCGCTTTTCATCGGGTCGTCGCGGGTACGCTGGCAGCCCTCTTTTTTCTTTTCGCCCAAAACAGCCTCGCGCAGTCCGGCAAAGAACTCTACGGGGCCGACGTCTACTGGAATGCGACACCGAGCGATGTGAACAATCTGCTCAAAAAAATGAAGGCGCAGACAGATGCGAACTTCCAGATGGAAATACGCACGCTGGGTGAGATCAGCGAAAATCCAGAGCAAAACCCCGTCCTGTTTCGCACCGGGCATTATCACTTTTCCTACACCGCACAGGAGAGGGAGAAGCTCCGCAAATATCTTCTGAACGGAGGCATGATCATTTTCAACACCGGCCTTGGATCAAAGCCCTTCTATGATTCAGTGGTAGAGGAGCTCGCAAAAATCTTCCCCGAGCAGCCGCTTCAGAAGCTTGCTCCGGATCATCCCATTTTCCATTCCCAATACGATGTGGATCGCGTGGAGTACGCGAAGGCGGTGGCTGCGTCAGGGTTTCGGGGGAACGAGCCGTGGTTTGATGGCATCGAGGTGAATTGCCGGGTTGTGGCGCTCGTCTCGCGTTGGTGCATGGCTGCGGGCTGGCAGGGCGACGTGCAGGACGACTGGCAGGCGTACAAGCCCGATTCAGCGTTCAAGCTCGGGGTGAACATCCTTTCCTACGCATCCGCGATGCGGGCTTGGGCAAAGAACGCCGCCCAGGCGATGCGTTTTGTGGACAAACTCAAGTCGTACTCTGACTCGGTGTCCGTTGCGCAAGTCGTTTACGATGGCGTTTGGAAGACGCGTCATGCCGGGCTGGCGGTGATGCTGCAGACTTTCAACGCGCGCACTGGCATCCCCGTGAAATTTCATCTGAAGGAATTGCGGTTAAGCGATCGGGGAATCTTTAATTCTCCGGTCATCTACATGACGGGGCACGAGTCCTTCGAATTGAAGCAGGATGAGAAAGCCGCGCTGAAACGGTTTCTGGAAAACGGGGGATTTCTATTCGCAGAGGCATGCTGCGGCCGCAAGGGTTTCGACAAATCGTTTCGAGATCTACTCCGTACGATGCTTCCAAACCAGCAACTGGAGCGCATTCCAGTCACCGCCGAGCTCTTCAAGCAACCCAATAAAATCACGGCAGTCGGTGTAACGCCCGGTCTGATGCAGGAGAGCGGCCAGGCCCGCGCTGAACCCACGCTGTTTGGAATGCAGTTCAACGGCAACCTCGGGTTGATTTACAGCCCGTTTGGACTCTCGGGCGGATGGGAGATGAGCCAGTCACCGTACGCGCGTGGCATCAATGACGTGAGCGCAACGCAGATCGGGCAGAACATCATGCTGTATTCCATCACTCACTAGTTTCGCCGTCACCACGATCCATGAAACAAACCCGGCGAGTTCTCTGTTTTTTGTCATTTGCACTCTGCGGCCTTGCGAAGGCGGCGACCTCCAATGGCAACGAATTCGCTCTCGCGCTCACAGAGGCAAAGACACCGAAAACTCGTTTGAGTGTCTTTGAAAGCGCAAAGGGAAGGCCGCACTTTTTTCGCTACCTTCAGATCATGGAAATGCAGTCCCACTCGGAGAACGGGCGGGAATCATGGATGATCACGGCATTTGAACCTTCGTCTTACATGGACGTTGTCTTTACAGTTTCAATGCCGGTCTCCCTATCAATTTTAAAAACAGATCCTGTCTCAAAGGTGGGAGATGCGATTGCGGTGACTGGTAAAGTGATTGGAGTCGATGTGCGCAAGAATGCGATACAGCTCGATGAACCCATCGTGCGGCACAAGGATCGACTGACTCCTAAGGTTGGCAAAGAACTGCTAAGCGAGGTGGATCCGGGTGCCACGTTTTACAGCTACACCGAGGGACCACGGCCAGTTAATTTGGAGGCGCGGGACCGCGATCTTTTACAGCATCGCGACCGGATTCTTGGTGCAGGCGGCCCGAAAGGCTGGGTGGAGTTCTTGGAAACTGAAATCGCCAAACGCAAGCAACAGCGCGCCTCTGCCATGAAGGAGGGAAACAAGCCTTGAATCGCACGCCGCACTTGAAAGCAAAGGCGTTCTTGGGATCCGTGGCATGCACAGTGGCGGTTTTGCTTTTCGCATGGGCCGAAGCTGTAAATGCTGCACAGGCGGTGAACGCTGCCGATGAAGACGGCCTCGTTGGCGTGTGGCGGCAACATATGGCGGCGCTTGAAAACCACGATCTCGTCATCAAGGCGTGCGGGGCTTTCGTGGCGGCGCATCCCGCTGATCCTTTGGTTCCTGTGGTGCGTGGAATTGAGGCCTGGCACAAGTTATGTGACGGAAGGCGCTCGGAGGCGTCCTCGATATGGGAAGCGGATCTGTCTTTACCGTCCACTCCACTCAATGACTGCGCGAGGAGGCTTGCCTGCGGATGGATGTCCCGGTTCGACAGAGAAAAAGTCGTGGAAGCCTTGCAGGCGTACTACCGGAAAGAGGTTGCCTACCCAAAGGAGCTGGCTCAGATCGGGATTCATCCGGCACTTAAAAACGAGACGAGAGTCCCTGAAACTGACCGGTTCGGGAAACCATGGAATTACGTTCTCACGGGATTTGAAAAAACAAAGGGGTTCAAAGACCAGAAGTATTCGCTACGCAGTCCCGTGCTTGGAGAACTATCGGAATTAAAGATGGCGGAAAAGCTGGCGTATGGATCAAGGATTGTCGCCGTGCCACAGCGCGTGGTGACGATACCGAACAATGCGATGGCCATCAGTTTTAGCGTGGGGTCGGGGGTTTTGCTCAGCATGTTGGGGCCGGGCGCAGGTGACCTGCATCTCGCGTTCATCGGCAACAAAATACTGGTTGTGTGCGACCACACGCACTGGAAAATCCTACCCCGTCCCTGATGGCTGCGAGTTCAGATTCAAAGACCGATTCAGCCGCAGGCGACCCATCAAAGGAGGGCATCGCGGCATTTTTGAATCCATCGGAAATGCACAAGCTTGGCCGCCTTTTGTTGCTTTCACGCAACAAAGTGGAGGGCAACCTCGCAGGCGCGCACCGGAGCCCGTTGAGGGGTCCAAGCTCTGAATTTGCCGACCATAAAAGTTACGGCATCGGGGATGAAACCAAGCACATCGACTGGCGGGTATTCGCGCGCACGGACAGATATTTCATCAAACGCTACGAGGATGAGACGAATCTTCGCGTTTACCTCGTGCTCGACCGCAGTGCGTCGATGAATTACACCTCGGGCGAGGGACTGACAAAGTTCCGATTCGCCTGTCACCTGGCTGCGGCGATCGGGTATGTGGTGGTAAAGGCGCGCGACTCCGTCGGATTGTTCATGTGCGGAGAAAAAGTCGATGTGCGGATGGACACGGGCAATTCATTTTTGCACCTCAACAATCTTCTCAAACACGTGCAAGGCCACCCGCCTGGAGGCGGCTCGGACATCTCCAAAGCGTTGCATGAAATCGCAACTTCCGTACGCCGCGGTGCCCTTGTCGTGGTCCTCTCAGACCTTCTTGGAAACGAGGAGGAGATTGTTCAAGCGTTTGCGCATCTGCGTAAACAACGACATGATGTGATTGTGTTTCAAACGCTCGATCCGTCTGAGCTGGATTTGAATCTGACCAAGCCTTGCGAACTCCAGGACCTCGAGACGGGCGAGGCGTTGCCAGTGAATCCGCGTGCGCTTGCGGATGAATACCGCGAGGTGTTCGGCAAGTTTCTAGAACATTACAAGCGGGCGTGCGCGGGCATGAAAATTGACTATCGAATTGTTCCGACGCATCAGCAGCTTGAGTCTTTTGTGCGCATCTACCTTTCCGAAAGGCGGCGGCTCTCTCGCTGATCACCAATCATGTTCCTCGCACCGGTCTTTCTCATTGCAGCGGGCATTGGCGCAGCCATTCCGTTTATTCTGCATCTGATGCAGAACCGGAGGCGTTCGAAGCTGATGTTTCCGACTCTGCGGTTTCTTCAAAAGGCGCAGAAAAATACATCGCGCAGGATCCGGCTTGAGAATTTTGTGCTGTGGCTGCTTCGCACGCTGATCATGTTGTCGCTGGGTTCTGCTTTTGCGATGCCGATGGTTCGCAATGGAGGCTTGGCCTGGCTTGGAGACAAGCCGCGCGATGTGGCGATCGTGCTCGATGCATCGTACAGCATGGGCTATCAGGTGGACAGGGCTGCCGTCTGGGACAAGGCCATTGAAGCTGCAGTGGCGGTGCTTGAGGGGCTGCGGGAGCCGGACCGCTTCTGCATCTACCTTGCGCGTGAACAACCCGAGGCGATCGTTGCCGAGCCGGTCTCGGACAAGCAAGAGGGCGTGGCCAGACTGCGCGCGCTGGAGCTTGGAACGTCTGAATCGCGCATCCTGCCTGCGGTGAACGCGGCGATGAAGGCGCTGCTCAAAGCAGACACGCAGCGGGAGCGTGAGATCCACATCATTACAGACAACCAAGCGCTGCCTTGGCGACCGCTCGCCTCTGGAGGCACGGAGGCGGACCTTGAAGCAAAGACCGCGGTCTTTGTTTCGCTCCTTGGCGTGTCGGCGCCCGAAAACACGGGGATCGTCTCTTTTGATCTGCAGCCGCCCGTCGCAAGGCAGGGCTCGGAAATGAGAGCGCTGTTCAAACTTCATCACGCAGGCGTCCCGAAGGACTCAACCGTTTCCCTTTTCATTGATGACCGTGAAATCAGCCGCAAATACGTTCCTGCGGGAGAGACGGAAACCGCCCAGCCAAGCTTCACGATCCCCGCGCTCGAGGCGGGAGTCCATACCGCCCGGATCCAGACGCCGGTGGATAATCTCGCGGCGGACAACCCTTTTTATTTTCTTATCAGAGTCCAGGAGCCGATGCCTTCGCTGGTGGTGGGCGTAGAAAGTGAGACGCTTTTCCTCCGAACCGCGTTGCGGACCGGCCTTGGCGGCACGAATGCCGTTGAGGCAATCCCTCCCCAGAAGGTCATTGACCAACCTTTGTCACGGTATGGCACCGTTATTTTGTGCAACGCGCTTCCGCTCTTTGGGCAGGCGATCACCGCCATCGAGTCCTATGTGAAGGCTGGGGGCGTGCTTGTTGTTTTCCCGGGTACCGCTGCAAAGTCGGAGGCGTATGCGCCGTGGAGCTGTCTTCCAGCGCTGCCGCGAGCAACGGAAGAGATCCCGCTTCCGCAGCGCAATCGCACGCTGACCTGGGATCAGTCGCAGAACCCCCTCGTGAGGACTTTGCGCGAGGGTATCGGAATTCCAACCATTGCAGTCCGCCGTAAACTCACATTCGATGCGCTCCCGGACGGTTGCCAGAGGGTTGTTTCAATGGGGCCGAATCAGCCTTTCCTTTTAAGCAGGCAATTTGGGTCGGGTCATGTGGTCTTGTTCGCTGTTTCCGCCGACCGCACTTGGAGCGACTTTCCGCTGTCACCATTTTTTCTTCCGCTGCTGCTGCAATGCGCCGACCTTGGGGTTGGCGCCGGTCCGAAGGCGCCCTTTGAATGGGCGACGGACTGGCTGCCGCTCAGCGACCGGTTTCCGGAGTGGAAAAGCCCTCCGAACTTGAGTGGCCCAGATGGACAGCCCGTCTCGATCAGGTCGTCGGTGGTCGATGGCCGCACTGTTTTGGATGCTGAAAAGCTGAGCCTGCCCGGTTTTTATACGATGGATTCCGCGGGTCAGGCCGATGCAAAGCCTGTCATCGCGGTGAATTTGCTCCGGCGGGAATCGGATCTTTCGCCTGTTGCGGAGGGTGACATTCCAAAGCAGCTTGGAGTGGATAAGACGGTCATCGCGCACGATCTGGATGCGCTTCGGAATCTGATTTTCGAGCATCGGATTGGCCGCACGTTTGGCGAGCATTTGCTCTGGCTCGCCCTTGCATTGATTGCGATTGAGTTTGTGTATGCAAACGTGCTCGGGCGTGTAAAGGAACCCCGCGCAGACAGTCAAGGAACTGGTCTGCCATTTGAGAATGGCATTGGAAGCCAACCACTCAAAAGCACCGCCACGCAAACGAGTGCTCGAACCAATGCCTAGACGGATCGGCCCACGAT
>JBILLC010000040.1:0-9316 GCA_044376275.1 Chthoniobacteraceae bacterium
CGAGCACACTTTTCCACTTTGGGTGATGGCTGCGGGCATCGGAGCCGCGCTTTTGCTGGGTGTTTTAAGCGCGGCACTCTGCTTGAAGCGTCGCGCGGTAAGCGTGATTCTTGTGCTTCTCTATATTCTTGTGCTCGGGGGCGCAGCCTGGTGTTTGTCTCTTCCGGGGATACGCAACACGTTCACAGCGGTTCGAAAGCCTCGGTTTATCGTGGCACTAGACACCTCGCAAAGCATGGCGTTAACCCCAGAGCCGAATGTGCCAAGCCGCTGGAGCATTGCACAGGAGGCGCTCACGAGACCCTGGCTTTCAAGGGCGGCAGGCGAGTGTGATTTGGAGTTTTTCCATTTCAACACCGAGTTGGTTGAAGACACCCGCGTCTCTGAGGTGCAAACGCTCGCACCGGATGGCGCCTCGACTCGACTGCGGAATGCGCTGAAGAAAATCGCCGACCATTCCGCAGGACTCAATGTTGCAGGGATGCTGCTTTTAAGCGATGGAGTGGATACGGGCGAAGCCTCGGACAGTTGGGCTGCCGCGCCCCAACCTTTTCCAGTTTACACTCTGCGGCCTGAGCCTCCGGGCGGTTGGAGGCAAGATCCAGATCTCAGGGTTGACGCCGTCACCACTTCGCTCCGGGTGACTCTGGGATGGAAATCTGAATTAAAAGTGAAGCTATCGGGACAGGGAACGCGTGGCACGCCGGTAACTGTTCAACTTTTTAAAAACGGCGAACTCTTGAGCGAAATGCCCACGCAAATTCCCGATGAAGGCGGCGAGCGCGAGGTGACCTTTGAGTTGGAGCACCCGAAAATGGGGTTGTTCAGTTACAGAGTATTTGTGCCCCCGTTGGCCGAGGAAAAAAACAAGGACGACAACGATCAAAGCGTTAATGTTGAAGTTGTGGATGCGCGCAACCGGCTGCTTTATCTCGAGGGCGTTCCACGTTGGGAATACAAGTACCTGCGTCGGACGCTTCTCTCCGAGCGCCAGATCTCCCCCGTGATTTTCTTCACAGGATCCGATGGAACGCCGCAGGGCGGTACGCCCGTCGGAAATGTGACGGCGGACATGACGCCGCAGCAACTCGCGTATTTCAAAATAATCATGCTCGGAAACATCGACGCCAAGGAGCTTGGCGCGGTCCGGGCAAAAAATCTGGTGAAGTTTGTCGAGCAGGGAGGAAGCCTGATCTTGCTGGGAGGTGCGAGGGGTTGGACTGCAGGCGGGCTGGCGGAGACAGATCTCGGCAGTATTCTGCCGGTGCGCGGCGGCGACGTCAGGACGCTGGAAGGCGACAGACCTTATGTGGTCAAACTCAGCGAGGCTGCGCGGAGCCACCCTGCATTTGCCGGCGACCCGGCGCTTTGGCAGAACATCCCGCCAGTGCTCTCCATCTTCACCGGCTTCACACTGCCGCCCGGCGCCGAGACGCTGGTCTTCGCACAGACTTCCTCGGGGCCGCAGCCGCTGGTGGTAACCCAGCGCTTCGGGCAGGGCAAGGTGGCCGCCATTCTCACCGATTCGCTGTGGCGCTGGCAGCTTGGGCCGGAGTCGGGAAGAGCGCGGCTGTACGAGCGATTCTGGACGCAGATGATTTCATGGTTGCTTCCCCGTCAGGAAGCCATCGACGGCATGCGGCTCGAGTTCTTCGCCGATCGCGATCAGGTTTTTCTCGGCGAATCCATCGAGTTGAGCGCGCGTTTTGGCGGTGAAAGTGGGCCAACTCCGGACGGCATCGAGGCGATAATCACCCTGCCCGATAAGCGCGAGGTGCCTTATCGCATGGCACCGAAGCTTGTGAGCCTCTCCTCTGGCAAAAGCTTTCCCGGGTTCAGCACGGCGTTCGCAGCGACACAACCCGGGCTATACAACGTGGTTGGTTCCGCGCGGATCAATGAACAACAATACACCAGCGAACCATTCAGCTTTTTCGTGAAGCCGCATTCCCCCGAAACCGTGCCGCGGCCCGCAAAAGTAGATATTTTGCAGACCCTTTCTTCGGCTAGCGGCGGCCGTTTTTTTGAATCGGTGGATTCACTGGACGAATTTCTTTTGAAACTCGAGTTCCACACGACCGAGGAAAAGCTTTCGGACTACAAAACACTATGGCGCGACTGGCCCGCCATCATCAGTTTAATGGCGATGCTCGCGCTCTCATGGGGCGTCCGGAAAAGCCAAAATATGCCGTGATCAAAACGGCTTTTTTTAGTAGAAAAATCCACGCCACCTCATGCGTTACTTTTTGCTCTTCTCCGCGCTTTTAGCGCATGTCGTCCATGCCGCTCCTCCCGGTCCGGTGCGCAGGCCTGTCATTGAGAACGGCAGTTTTGATGATCCGGCCAATCCTCTCAAGGGATGGATTATCGATTACGCATTCACGGGCAACTCTAACTACGTGGGCAATCAATCGAAGGTGTCGGTTTCCACAGATGGCGCGCGCAAGAACGTGGTGCAGTTTGGCTACGCAGGCGAACAGGGTGTGAAGATGGAGAGCTTTGCGTTCCCTATCGAACCGGGATTCAAGTACACCTGCTCCCTCGATATTAAAGGGGGCGGCTACCGTCTTTACTTCGCCGGTTATCAGTTTACCCCGGGAGTTCGTCCACACGAGAAGCCTGAGCTGGGCGAACTGAGGATGATTTATCAGAGCAAGGCGACCGTCGGGTCCAGCACGGAATGGAAGCAGGAGAAGTTCGAGCTGCCAGGCGTCAGTCTTTCTCAACAGGCAATCGAGCACCTGAAAAAAGTGCGCTACCTGACCGTCTACATCTGGATGGCGAAGCCTGGATATGTGGACAACGTACTCGTCACAAAAACAGCGGATCCGGCAATGAACCTCTAGCGCACCGAGCTGCCATGTCCTCCGAATACGTCATGAAGCTTGAGCGGATTGGGCGCAACCTGAATCGATGGTGCGCGGAGCAAAAGCTTTCGGTTGGACTTGCTGTAATTGGCGCGTGGATTTGGACATTCGGACTGCTCGATGTCTGGCTGCGCATCGACAGGTCGGCGCGAATCGCAACGTGGACGATTCTCGTTGGGCTTGTGGGCAGCACGGCTTGGCTGGTGCGCAGTGCGCTTAGAAAAACATTAACCCTTGAGAGCATTGCAGCCAGCCTCGAGAAGGCGTTTCCACAGCTCGATAATCGCCTCATCAATTATCTTCAGCTTTCCCGCAACCCGGAGGCGGATCCATTCAAAACAGCCTACGTGAAGGCAGGTGTGCCTGCGTTCCACGATCTGAATGTGAGTCGCATGCGTGATACGGCGATGCACCGCCGGAAGTGGATGGCTGCGGGTGCTGTCGGATTGCTCTTATTGTGCCCTCTCTTCGTCCTCGGACAGGCTTGGGCGGTTGCCGTATGGCGAACGGTCAATCCATTCACCAATACCGCGCCCCCCAGCTTAACAAAAATCCTAGCCGTTGTACCGGGTGATTCCACTGTGATTCAAGGCGAGGCACAGTCCTTGATCTGCCATGTCAAAGGCGCGAATGGACATGAAGTGCGGGTGGAGATCCAGCCTAGTGATACGGCCAAAAGCGTGTATTCCATCGGACACATCCGTGGCGCTGCGGCACAGGAATTCAGTTACAAGCTCCCGAAAGTAACGACGGGACTGCGCTACCGTTTTACAGCCGGGGACGCTCAGGAATCAGACTGGTTCACGCTCACGACCCGACCGCCGCCGACTTTCACGGACATCTCAATCGTTGTGACCCCGCCGCCCTATATGCGAATTCCTGCGAGCACCATTGACGGGAGGGCGGGTCGTTCAAGCATTCCCGCAGGTTCTTCAATGCAGCTGAATGCTGCTGCAAACATGCCTTTGAGAGGCATCAAAATGGTTTCCTCCGGGAGTGAGCCGATACCGTTCACGATGCTGGATGAAGATCCCAATCGGTGGAGTGCTGGTCTGGTGCTTTCAACGGGAACTTCATTCACGCTGCGTGGCGAGGACAATTCAGGAATCGAGTTTGAAGAGAACGTTTTCTACACCATTGATCCTGACAAGCCGGCGGGCATTGAGATTGTTTCACCAATCAACCGGGCCGCGTTGCCGCCCGCCGAAAGACCCCAAATTGCGTTCCGTGTGGCTGATGATTTTGGGGTTTCAGAGGTGTACATCGAGGAGGTCAAACCTGATGCCGTCCTTGAGGACAAAGGCACTGAAATCAAGCGCTGGCAGGTGGGCGGCGTCCGTGAATTCGTGCAGGTATGGCGCAGTGAATCGACGCCCCCGCAGGGAGTCGACGTCGGTTTTCGGATTGTGGCAATCGACAACAAACCCGGCAGTCCGAATGAATCTGTTTCGGGAAACATTATTTTCAACATCCCGCCGGCAGCCGAGGTTTCAAAACAACGAGACACCTTGGACGCGGAGGCGAAGCGTCACCTTGATTCGGTGATTGCTTTGCAAAAACAGAATCTTGCCGACACAGTTCGGTACAAAGAGGCAATAAAGTCGACTTCGAAAGAGAAGTGGAGAGCCACCGCGGACGCTCAGATGCGCGTGCGAACGATTGTACACGAACTTCTCGTTAATCCGCTAAGGCCGCTCGGAAACCTCACCTCGGTGGCGCAAAAACTTTACATCAACGAAATGGTGCTAGCGGTCGATGCGCTGCGTTACATTCCCGAAGCCGACGAGCAAAGGAAGCGCTCGCTTGCAGTGGAAGCTGTCACATTGGAATCCACTATTCTGAAACACTTTATCTCAGCGGTATCTGCAATGGGTGAGGCGAAGCTCGAGCGCAGTGTGAATGGACTTGCCGCGCACCTGGAGACGCTGATCAGAGATCAGAATGCTGTTTTAAAGCAGACAACCGTGTTTGTTGAAACCAAAGCAAAGGCTGCCAGACAACTTGTGGATGCGCAGGATGAGATCGGCAATCAAATGAGCGTGTTCGTCGCTGCGTGCAAAGAGGAGTTGGCGCAGGCCGCCCAAACCGATGCCGCCCTCGCGGGCACCATTGAGCGAATGACCGCCAAGGCAAACGAATTAAAGATCCACAGCGACATGGTTGTCGCAGCAGAGAGGCTTGATCAGAACCAGTGCGCGGATGCGGCAGCCATTCAGGGGCGGATTATCACGGGCCTCAAAACCCTGCAGTCCATTCTGGATCAAATCAAGATGCAGGAGGAGGCGCAAAAGCATGAGCTTTTGACTGACGCCGTGAAACAGGCGAAGGAGAAACTCAAAAAGATCGAGGCGCTCAACGAGAAAGTGAATGAGGCGATGGAGCAGGTCAAAGGTCAGAAGGACAAGAACGATCAGGCCATGGATGAAATGAGCGAAGACTTCGCTGCCATGAAGGAAAACATCAAGCAGGCGCTTCTTGAAGTTCCGAATGATCTTCACATTTTCACAGAATTAAATGTGGCCAATGACCTGGTTGAGGACGTGTTTTCGGTCTTTCAGGAAATCGAGCAGAAGGCGGGTTCCGAAAATGACGGCGCAGACAAGGTGACGGAGCGGGGCGCGGCGAAGGATGAAAAGCTTCTGGCTGCGATGGGTGAGGCTCAAAAGCGTCTGGATGCGATGGAAATGTGGCTCGGGCAGAAGCCTGATGAGACAAAAATCACCGCGGAGGCATTCGACAAGGCGGAAATGCCCGAATCGGGCATAGCACTTGGCGAACTCGCAGCGGCTGCACAGGATTTGCTTGGGGATCTTCTAAAAGAAGATGAGAAAATGGCGAAAGAAGCCGATGATAGTGCCACCAATCAGGCCGTGTCAGATACTCCGGCGGGCGCGGAGGTCGGGGAGGGTGAGTTTGCATCATTCGCTGCACAGGGCAAATCCGGCAACAAGGCTCCTGACCACAAGGAGCAGGATGGCCGCTCCAATGTGGGCCGCCAGGGAATGTCGGTGGGGGAAACGGCAGCGGGCTCCGGCACCATAGGCGAGGGAGACAAAAACATCGAGGCGCGCCGCACGGAGGAGCCGATGCAAAGCGGGAAGGTCGATCTTGCGGGCGAGGCGGACACCAAGGCGACCGGAGGCGGCAAACTTGGAACTGGCAAGGCGGACGCGAAAGGCATGGGCGGTGGAACCGAGCGGGTGGATTCGATGGAGGCAGGATCCAACGAGGGCATGGCGGCGCTCATGGCGCGGCAGGCGGACGCGCTTTATGCCAAAGCCTCGATGAAGAACGTCCGCGTCGACTCGCTCAAAAATGCCTCGCACGAATTACGACAGGCCGCGGATGCCATCGCAAAGGGGAACATCGCGCAAATGCGTGAATTTCGGAAGATGGCGATCTCCTCGCTGACACGGGCTGCCGCGAATCTTTCAGCGGCCCCCACCGGCGGGATTGAAGCAAAAGCAAACACAGGTGCTTTGGAGAGCATTATTGAAAGCGGCCCCGACCAGGCTCCGCCCAAATACCGGGGCAAGGTGGCGGAGTATTACAAGGCGTTAAATGCTGCACTATGAGACACTGCAAAACGTCGGCTTCGTATTTCTCGGGCGAAACCGCAGGAACATATCCGCCGGGTAGATGCTGCGGATAACGGTGCAATCGCATTTGCCACGGCAGCACAGGCAGATGGGCGCGCATGAAAACGATGGAAATTCCAAACTATCAGCCTTTCTACCTGCAATCGCTGGACGAGTTGCGTGCCGAGATAGCCCGCCTTGGATTGGATGTCTCAGATGCGTTGAATCTCACAATTGACGAAGACATTTCGCCGCTTGGCAATGCTGCGCACTTGGGTGGCATTCGAATTCCGAATCGGTTTTGCGCGCAGCCCATCGCGGGAGGAGACGCACAGCCTGATGGTTCGCCGAGCGCGCTGACCAAACGGCGGTACGTCGCATACGCCAAAGGTGCGTTTGGGCTCGTATGGATCGAACGAACCCGAACCCATGAGGGTAATCTCCAAGCACAGCTCCAAAAGCGGTTGTGCTTGTCGCCCTCCAATGTCTCGCACTTTGCAGCCATGCTTGAGGAAATGCGGGCCGTCGCTGCCGAGCGACCTTTCGTCGTCCTGCAACTTGATTCAACAGATCCCGCAGCGCTTGTTTCTGCTGCAAAGCTTGCAAGGGATGCAGGCTTCGATGGTGTTGATGTGCAAAGTGAGCGCACGACTTTGCCGGGCATTGTCGCCAGAATCAGGGAGTCTGTGCCGGACATTCACCTTTGCATCAGACTCTGTGTTTACGAGGCAGTTCGTGGTGGCTTTGGCGTGAGCAGGCGTGATTTTCGAAAATACGATTTGAGTGCTCCGCTTGAGTTGGTGCGACGGCTCATAGATAGCGGGGTTCAGTTGTTGAATGTCACTTCAGCAAGCCCGCGTCTGATGGGTGCCGCACGCGGGAACCTTCCGATCGCGGACTACGAGCAAGGCGACGAACACCCGCTTATGGTGATCGCACGGCAGATGACGTTGGTTCGGTGTCTGCGCGAAAACTTTCCGGGTATTCACATGGTTGGAAGTGGGCTGAGTTGGCTCCGACAGTTCCTGCCCAACTTCGCGGCGGCCGCGTTGCGCGCCGGGTGGATCGATTTTGCCGGGCTCGGGAGAAGCGCACTCGCATACCCTGATCTGCCAGCTCATGCCTTGCGCGGCGGCGTTGTGAACGCAGGCTCGACGTGCATGGTTTGCTTCGCCTGCTCGCAGCTGGCAGATGCCGGCAAAGAGACGGGGTGCGTCGTTCGCGACGCTGGTGTGTATGGAGCGGCCTTCCGTGAAATGCGGCGACTTGATGCCGACATCTTGCTGGCGGGTGCCGCGCGCTGCCATCTTTGTGAGTCCGCTCCGTGTCGTGAAAAATCTCCCACCCGCACGGATATCGCTTCATTCATCAAAGCATTCAGAGAGGGACGCGAGCGGGACGCATATGAAGTGCTCCGGTCCGGAAATCCGCTTCCTGAAATGACCGCCCACACGAGTCCAGGATGGCTTGAAGAGGAAGGTGCCTGCATTGAGGCGACCCTGACAGGAGCGCCTGTGCCGATCATGGATTTGCAGTACACCGTGGCATGGCGGGCCCGTCAGTCGGGATTGACCGGAGTTCGAATCCCGACGGCCTGCGATGAAAAGCGTGTGGCGATTGTGGGAGCGGGCCCCACAGGAATCGCGGCAGCCGTGCAGCTTCTTGAGCTCGGGCACAGGGTCCACATTTATGAGGCTTCAACTGTACTTGGTGGAGTTCCAATGCGTCTCCTCTCCAAGCATCGCTCCATCCCCGGACCTCAAGAGGAGATCGATGCGCTATTGCAGCCAGCGATCGCCGCTGGACGGCTCGAGATTTCTTTCGGTAAAAGTCTGGGCACCGACATTTTCATCCCGGATTTAGCTGCGCAACATCACTCGGTCCTTCTGGCGGTGGGTTTGTGGAGTGAGCGGTCTCTGGGCGCGGCACGCGGAGTCATCGGCGCCCTCGACTTGATCGAGCGCGGCGTGCAGCTGAATCCAAGACGTGTTGCTGTTCTCGCGGGAGGCGACAGCGCGATGGATGCATGCCGCGTGCTCGAAGCGTGTGGGGCGATTGAAATTTACGTGGTCTTCGATGGCCCGCGCTCCGAACTGCACTGGCACATGCCTGAAGGCTGGTTCACCAGGCCCGGTGTTCATGCGATGATGAATTGGAAGCCGCTGGGCTACGAATGTGATGTCGAAGGCAACTTGAGCGGGCTCCACTTGCGGCATTCGAAGCTGGGGATTGAGTTTACCCAGCCAGTTGACCTTGTGATTGAAGCGATGGGACTGGAGCTTCCTGAGAATATCAAAACACAACTTGCACAGGGGCGCGGGCTGTTTCACGCCGCGGGTGCGATGCTCAATGGCGGGGCATCCGTCGGCCAGTGTATCGCGGAGGGAAATGCGATTGCTGCGTTGATCCACCGAGAGCTTTTGAAATGAAATTACAATCGCGAAAGAAACTGGCTCATGATCGTTGCGTGCAGCCGGCGCAGACCATTGCACGGTTGGAAAAAATTTTCAGCGCCCGGTATGACTATTGGCTGCATGAGGAGGTGGTCTCGGAAGAGCTGCATTGGTCGGCGATGTTCATTGAGGGACTGGATTTCCGATCAATGGGAAAAGGCCTGACGCCCGAGGGTAGCAAGGTGGGCGCTCTTGCCGAAGGCGCCGAAGCTTTGCTTTCGCGTGAAACAGGCGCGCTCGCGGGATATTTGGGAGCCCGGGAATGCGATGTCGAAAACGCGGTCTCCATCGCGTCGCTGCTTGAGCATGTCGCATCTGCCACTCCTTCCGTCTTGGAGCGCATCCGCGCGCTTGATGAGGCCTATCACTGGGTGGACGGGTATTCGCTGATTCATCAAACGACAAAAAAAATCCCGAT
>JBILLC010000210.1:0-4900 GCA_044376275.1 Chthoniobacteraceae bacterium
CAAGTGCCAAGGCCCCAGTGCCATTCGGCAGAAAGAGGCTGCTCGAATGTTTCCTCGAGCAGGATAGCGGGCTCCGCACCGAGTGCGAGTGTTGCACCTCCGATGAATGAAAGGAGGGTAACGATCAGTCGGGAAACGAAACGGGTGCCGGGATGAAAGGCCACAGTCAAGAGTGTATCCGGCGCAGCCCGCAACGGAGCGTCAAATTCCATGTGAAATGCGACACACCCCCGCTGCTCAGTTTGTATTCTGGAGGTGGATGCAGAGCGCTCAAGCGCGAACAAGCATGAGTCGCCAGCGCCAGTAACTCATGCATTAAACTCGGGATTAACCGAGGGAGGGCAGGCGCTCGTTGGAATCGCCCAAGCGCCCAAGATTGAGTCCGCCCCGGTCCATGTGCTTTGAGGCACCGGGAAAAGGCACTTTTGAGGCAGGCATCAGGCAAGGTGCACATTTGAGGCACTTTTGAGTGAGTGAATACGACTCCAGCCGTCTCTTCGTTCCCAGAGCGATCCGCCTCGCCTTCCGTTTGTATTACGGAGAGCGAGCATCACGGAAAGAAAGCACGGAAAGTGTCTGTCCCCAAGCAAGAGGCAAGAGGCAAGAGTGGGGAGAATGCGATTGTGCCCGGGGAGGGCAGCGAAATGGTCAAGCGACTCGCGAGCGAGAAGAAAAGAAGAAGAGGCGGGCGGGTATCTCGGGTAGTAACGGATTGCCTGTCCCCAGTCCACCCCACAAGAGGGCCCTCGCAATCGCAGCCAGTCGCAGAAAATGAATGCGCATTTACAGCAGCAGAGCCCCCACTACCGCAGCCCGCGCGCGAGGGACCGTCGGAGGGCGAGGCTGCGATCGTTGAAACCCAACGGCGCTTACCCGGCAAGGAAGACATTTGGATAACCCAGCGCCCCGAAAACCATTCACCCGAAACAAAAGCAGTGATCGGTCACTAGAACACACAAAACCCAGCGGAAAACTCACACGTTAGCTTGACCAGCCTCATAGCAGGAATTCGCTTTTCGCTCCGTTTCTGCAACTCGCGCGTGCGGTATCGTCGCGGGGGGGCGCTAAATGCGCTGGCCCTCGCAGACATTCACCTGCTTGGAGTTCTCGCCGTAGGTCGTCACTTAGTGCTCGCGCACCCGCCTCAAAAACTTAGCGAAGAGCCCGCCAACCGCCGCCTTTTTTTAGATGTCCATATTCGTCAACCCGGCAGACACGCCGCCGCCCAGGTGACTCTTCTCTTCCAGAAGAATCAGGCTCACACCCGAGCGGGCCGCCGCGACGGCAGCAGCAACACCGCCGGGCGTAGCGGCAACGACGACGACATCCGCCTGCTCGACAGCGAAGGCTGTGCAGACGGTGAGAAGGAAAGTGAGGAGTGTTTTCATGGGTGAGAGTCTTCTTATTTGAAATTCGGATTCGGGGTTGGGATGGCGGCGTTCACCTCAGTGCGCCACTCGTGGAGTTGTTTGAGCAATGACGCGGCTCTGTCCGGCATCCGGTGCGCGAGATCGGTCTGCTCGCCGGGGTCATCCTTGAGGTGGTAAAGCTCGCGCCGACCGTCTTCGAGGTATTCGAGCAGTTTCCAGTCGCCGGAGCGCACGGCGCTCACGGGTGTGGTGGTGGCGTAATAGTGCGGATAGTGGAAGTAGAGGGAGTCGCGGTTAATCTTGGTGTCGGGGTTTTGGAGCAAGGGTTTGAGGTCGATTCCGTCTGCGATTCCAGTCGGTTTTGGATTGGAGAGCGTGGCGGTGAGGGTGTGAAAGAGATCCATCAACACCACGGGCTGCTGGCATTCGGCCGCGGCGGCCGTAACGCCGGGCCAGCGCACGATGAGGGGCACGCGAATGCCTCCTTCGTAGAGGGAACCTTTGCCCGAACGCAGCGGGGCGTTGCTGGTCACGGGCATGGTTTGACCTTTCTCGGTGCCGATGTAGCCGCCGTTGTCGCTGGTAAAGATGACTAGGGTGTTCCGCTCCAGCCCTTTTTGTTTCAGATGAGTGAGGACACGCCCCACGCTGTCGTCGAGGCTCTTCACCATGGCGGCATAGACGGCATTCTGGTGATGCTGGCCGGGGCGGAGCTTGGCTTCGAAATGACGCACGTCGTCGGCCTTGGCCTCCATTGGCGTGTGCGGTGCGTAGTGGGCGAGGTAGAGGAAGAACGGCTGGTCACCAGTATGATCGATCACACGGAGTGCCTCGTCGGTAAGCCGGTCGGTGAGGTATTCGCCCGGCTTGCCGAACTCCAGATGGGGCACATAACGGAACTCCGGCCCGAAGCGCCCGCTGCCGCTGTAGGGCCAGAAGAAGGTCTGCGGCGCGCCCCACTGCGTGCCGCCGATATTCACATCGAAGCCGTGGGTCTCGGGATAGTGAGCAGCATCGCCGAGATGCCATTTGCCGACCAGCGCGGTGAGGTAACCCGCCTCCTGCAAATGCCGGGCGAGGGTCGTCTCGGTGTGCGGCAGGTCATGCAGCGAGTCGGCTTCGATGAGTTTCCGTTTCTTCGGGCCGTTGCGCGATCCCTCCGACCAGATCGTCATGTGCAGCCGCGCTGCGTGCTTGCCGGTGAGAAGCGCCGCGCGACTCGGGGTGCAGACGGACATCGCATAGGCATCGGTGAAACGCAGCCCTTGTTGGGCGAGTCGGTCGAGGTGCGGCGTCTCATGTAAATCCGCGCCGTAGCAGCCGAGGTCGCTCCATCCCAGATCGTCGGCGAGGATGAGAACGATGTTGGGTTTGGTTTCAGCGGCATGCAACGCGGCCAGCGGCTCGAGCAGCAGGGCGCCGAGGAGGGTGAGGTGGTTTCTCATGGAGTTGAAATCATCGGAAGTGCGGTGAGGGTGTTCACTTCTTGGAAAACTCAGGCGCGATCGCCGGTGCTTCCTGCTTGGGAAGGTGGCGGCAGAGGGACTCGATGATCGGGCGATGGGCGTGGTCAGCGGCGAGGTTGCGCCACTCGTTGGGGTCAACATCGTGGTCGTATATTTCTTCCTCACCGTTGCGGTAACGGATGTAGCGATAGCGTTCGTCACGCACGGCATGGTTGCCGCGCCCATGGGTGATGAGCGTCGGGTGCGGCCATTCGGTGGCAGGATTCTCCAGCAGCGAGACGAGGCTGCGGCAGTCGAGATGCGCACGCGGCGGCAGCCCGGCTAGGGCGAGGAGCGTAGGATGGAGATCCATGAGGTTGATGACACGCTCACAGGTGACGCCCTGTTTTTTGCCCGGGGCGGAGATCATGAGCACGGAGCGAGTGGCCTCTTCCCAGAGGGTGACTTTTTCCCAATGCTGCTTTTCGCCGAGATGCCAGCCGTGGTCGCTCCAAAGGCAGACGATGGTCTCGCGTCCTCCCGGACTGGATTCGAGCGCATCGAGGACGCGGCCGAGGCAATCGTCGGCAAAGCTGATGCTGGCGAGGTAGGCACGCACCGCCTCACGCCACTTCCCGGACGTCCTGATGGTTTCAAAGATGCCCCTGCCGCTGCCGTAGTCATCGGGGTCATCCGGGTTCGGCAAACCTTCGCCCAGGGCGATGCGTGCGGCATACGGTCCGATGTCGTCGAGGTCATCCTCTTTCACCGGAGGCAGGGGGACTTGGTCGAGCGGATAGCGATCCAGATACTCCTGCGGCACATACCAAGGCAGATGCGGCAGGTAAAAGCCGCAGGCAAGGAAGCGCGGGCGGTCCTGCGGCTTGGCGAGTTCTTCGACGATGAAGTCGGCGACCTTCCAGTCCGGCATGTCGGTCTTCTTCAGCCAGGACGGGCCCCAGTCCACCGTGCGCCGGAGATTGAGGCCGCTGAGCGGCGGGTTGGCGAGGGCGTGATTGAGCATGCATTGAGTCTGGGAAGGCCAATAGTGATCCCACGAAGCGGGATCCTGCGACGCCTTGCTGTGGTGGAAGATCTTGCCCGCGCCGACGGTTTCATAGCCGTTCTGGCGGAAGTATTGAGGGAGGGTCGCATGCTTGGCGAGCTTCGGCGAAGCCCGCCAGGGATCGTCCCAATGGGCATAGACGCCGGTGGTCGATGGTCGCAACCCCGTCAGCAAGGCCGTGCGTGAGGGCTGGCACCATGGGGCGGCGGTGTAAGCTCTGGAAAAGGTGACCGAGCGCGCGGCGAGACGGTCGAGGTTCGGCGTTTTGGCGGAGGAGAATCCCATGGCACCGATCCACGGGCGGAGGTCGTCCACGGCAATGAAGAGGACGTTGGGTTTGGGCTCGGCGGCGTGCAGTGCGGTCTGCGGCGCTAGCAGGGCGGCGAGGAAGAGAAAGAGAGTAGGCCTCATTGGGAGGATCTGAGGTTCATGTTCAGGTGCTTCAACTCCATCACCTGCGTGCCGGGCATGGTGAGTGCTTCGAGCGTGATTTGGGCCGGGCCTTTCGGGAGCGTCAGCGTGCCGGCTTTCAATGTCGTCCACTCGCGGTTGCGGTATCGTGACTTCCCTGCTTCGTCGCGATGGGGAAGTGGAATCTCCGGGGCGGTCGCCGCTGGGACAAGGGCCTCGATGGACTCGCTGCCAACAACGATGCGCAGCCGTGAACCGGCGTCGGCGGGTGGACAGGCCAGCGCGAGTTCAATCTCGTAGTCGCCAGCCGTGACCACATCGATGTCAAACCAGACTTTCGCTTTGGGATCCGTCCAGTCGGTGAGCCAGTCGTTGGCGAAGCCGGGACCGTTGGCGAACTTCAGCGGCTTGTCGAGGTAAGCCTGGGGCGCGTGGAGCTCGACCGGATTGTGTGCGGTATGACCGATGGGCAAGGGGAAACGCTGCAAGGCATCGCGTGAGATGTCCGCGAACCAGGCATCGTATTGGTCACTGAGTTGCTTGACGATGTCGGGATGGTCAGCGGCGATGTCCTTGGTCTCGCCCGGATCGCTTTCCATGTCGTAGAG
>JBILLC010000211.1:0-4881 GCA_044376275.1 Chthoniobacteraceae bacterium
CTATAGCAGCACCAATTGCTTGTTCCAGGTTACCTTTCTGGCAACTCGACGTCCTTTCTAAAAATAAATTTGGCACTCGTCGTGGGTTTGGCGGGACTTCAAATAATCCAATCTCATGAGCCCTGAATCTGCACCACGCACCGAACAGCTTGTCCTGCTGCTCACCCAGCATCAGGAGCTGTTGTTTCGTTACATATTCAGTCTTGTGGCTTGCGAGGGAGATGCGCGGGACATTTTGCAAGAAACCAGTTTGGCGCTGTATCGGAAATTCGATGCATATGATGCGACACGGCCGTTTTTGCCATGGGCTTACCGGTTTGCTTATCTGCAGGTGCAGAAGCATCGCGAAAAGGCTGTGCGATCGCCGTTGTTGTTTAGTGAAGATATTATGGATTTGCTGACGCATGACCGGGGGCAAATGGAGGCGGAACTCGATCAGCGGCTTCATTTGCTGGATGAGTGTCTGGCCAAACTAACTCCACAGGACAAGGAGCTCGTTACCCGCCGATACGCGATGCGTCAGGGCGCGCAAGAGATGATGCAGCAGTTCGCGATGAGCCGCCGCACGCTGTTTCGGAACCTTGAACTGCTGCGCCAGCGACTGCACGAGTGCGTGACACGCCAGCTTCAATCGGAGGGACTTTTATGAATCGCGAATCACTGATTCATGCCAAACTCGACGGCGAAATCACGCCGGAGCAGCACACGCAACTCGAGACGCTGCTGCGCACTGACTGGCAGGTGCGACGCCTTTATCTGGAACTCGCCGATCAACATGCCCGCTTGCTGCAACAACCGGCGGTGAACACCGGCAGATTCAAGCAACCATCGCTCGTGCGCCGGCCGGCGCGTTGGCGGACATCTGCACTCATTGCTTCGGCGGCGGCGATCATTCTTCTGGCATTCATCGCGCGGCCTCGCTCGGTGGTCGTTAAAGAGGCGATTTCCAACGGTGTCGCGATGATCAGCCACACGTTGGATGCGGAGTTTGCGCAAACAACGGTGCGCAGTGGCGATACCATTGCACCCGGGAAGCTGACTTTGAAAAAAGGTTTGGCGCAGATCGAGTTTTTCAGCGGGGCGACGGCATTGATCGACGGGGCAACGGAAATCGAAATCATCTCGGCCTGTGAAGCGCGTTGTGTGAGTGGTCGCATGCGTGTGCATGTGCCGCCAGCGGCAAAGGGCTTCTTCATGCATGCGCCGGATGTGAAACTGGAAGACCTCGGCACGGAGTTTGCGCTCAATGTCAGCGGGGATAACAGCGCAGTGTTTGTATTTGATGGCGAGGTCATCGCGCATAAGAAAGATCAAGCGCCCGCGAGTCTGAAAGTCGGCATGTCATTGACCTCCGCCACTGACGGCGTTTCGCCGCAGGATTTCCTCACCATCAGCGACCTGCAAGCGCTGATCCGGCAGCGTGAGCAACGCCGTTTCGAGCAGTGGCAGGCGTGGTCGGAGGGAGTGAGCAAAGACCCGCGTCTCATTGCTTATTATACATTCCAACACGCACAGGAGGATCGCTGGGACCGGCTCGTGAGCAATATCGCCGCCCCCCACCAAAAGCTGCGGGCTGGTGGTGCCGTTGGGGCTCAGTGGACGCAAGGTCGCTGGCCTGGAAAGGAAGCGCTTGAGTTCAAACGCCCAGGAGACCGTCTTCGCTTGAATCTCGACGGCACTTATAATGCGCTCACCCTGTCTGCGTGGGTGAAGGTGGACAGTGTTGACAAAAAATACAATTCGTTGCTGCTCACCGATGGTTACGACAACGGCGAACCGCATTGGCAGATCAGCGAAGACGGCAGTCTAATGTTCTCCATCATCTATCGGCCGGATGGTGTTAAACGCGGCGGAGAATGGAATCAGATCTATTTCTCCAAACCTGTATTTGGTTCAGACAGTCTGGGGCGCTGGCATCACATTGCGGTGAGTTATGACAACCAAAGCGGAGAGGTCATCCAATACTTCGATGGAGCCGAGGTTAGCGGTGAGGTGTCTCAGCTGCATCAAGCCGGACGCCCGATCACCTATGGATCGTGCGAACTGGGCAACTGGGGACTGCCCACCCAGAATCATCCGTTCCCGATCCGCAATCTCAACGGGGCGATCGACGAGTTTGCCATTTATGCCGCTGTACTTAGCGCGGCGGAAATCCAGTCCATCTTTGAAAACGGCAATCCCAAATGAGGTTGCGCCTATCCCTTCTGCGTCTTCCATTACTCGCTCCTGCACGTGAGCCCTTGGTGGAATGCGACACTGTCGGCGCTTTCCCGCCTCACGCCAGTTGGTGCGCCATCAGCGCCGGCCGCGTGAAGTCTTTACCACCTTCATTCAAAGAGGCCTCCACGGCCTCGCCTTGTCCCCGCAAGGTCACGGACGCTTGTTTTTAATTCTATCCCAACGGGATAAGTCATCACTACTAAGGGGCAAGAAACATTCCGAAGGGATGCGGAACCGGTAAATGCCGGCAGCGCCAGGGCGCAAACCAGACTTCTAAAATCCCGTCCGAAACGTCCGCGCAAAGCAGCCGCTTTGTGTCGAGATCTGTTACGGGCGGCAACCGTGCAGCACTGCCAGCACAACATAACCTCCCCCAATTCCGATTTTGTCTCCGGTGCACATGCAAATCTACCGGGCACGTAATCCGCGCAAATCCCCCCTCTGGCAGTGCACCCATCGCCATTTTTCCACCTTCCTCACTCGTTACCCGGACGAATATCAGCCCCGTCACGGGCCGCTGCGTCCCACCATCCCGCAGGTCGTCGACAAATTCCTCAAATGCGGCACCCTCGAACGCGGTTTCGCACGCATCCGCTGTGACAACTGCGGACTCAACGCACTCCTTGCCTTCTCCTGCAAATCACGTTGGTTCTGCCCGTCCTGCCACCAGAAAAACGTCCAGACCTGCGCCGAGTTCCTCGTCGCCCGCGTCCTTGCCGCAGTCCCCCACAGGCACTATGTCCTCGCACTGCCGAAGATGCTCCGCGCTTATTTCCAAAGGCACCGTCCTCTCCTCAAACATCTCTGCACCGCAGCCCATCAGAGTCTCACTCTTTATTTGCGCTCCGCACTCGGTACATCCAAAGCGCATCCAGCCATCATTCTCACCCTCCACAC
Source organism: Chthoniobacteraceae bacterium (assembly GCA_044376275.1). Taxonomy (GTDB): domain Bacteria; phylum Verrucomicrobiota; class Verrucomicrobiia; order Chthoniobacterales; family Chthoniobacteraceae; genus Chth-196. The sequence continues at coordinate 3,118 of JBILLC010000211.1, forward strand.
CTTTGGCGAATACCTCGATTTTCATCCCCACATCCACGCGCTCGTTGCCGACGGCCTGCTCACCCGGGACGGCCAATTCCATTCCCTTCCCGAACTCCCCATCAAGCCCTTGGAGGAAATCTTTCGCGCTCATGTGATCCAGCTCTTGATCGAACTCGACCTGCTCCCCCTTGACCGGGTTCGTCTTCCGCATTCGTGGAAACACAGCGGCTTCAACGTGCATCAAGGCGAAAGCATTCCGCCCGAAAACAAGGCCGTCCTCGAACAACTAGCCCAATATATTCTGCGCAACCCGTTTTCGGTCGCCAAAATGACGCTCCACGCCGGGGGTGAGAAGATCATCTACCGCTCTAAACTGAATCCGAAGATCAAACGCAACTTCGAGATTTTTACGGGACCAGACTTTCTGGCAACGATCACCCAGCACATTCCCGACAAGGGCGCGCAGATGATCCGTTACTACGGTTGGTACTCGAACAAAATGCGCGGCCAACGGCATCGCGTCCAAAACGGGGGAGTTTCGGCGGATCCGTTGCGCCCGCCGTGCACGCCGCCACCGTCTGCGAAGCTGCCTTCCAAAAAATGGCGGGATGTCATTCTCAAAGTCTGGCACACCGACCCGCTGATTTGCCCGCATTGCCAGCACCGGATGCGAGTGCTTGCGGTGATTGATCAAAGGAAGGTGATCGAAAAGATCCTGCTTCACCTCAACCTGTGGAGCGGACTGCCAGCGTTCATGCCGCCTCGGGGACCGCCCCCTGCCATTCCCAAGCACTGGGACGCAGACGATCCACAATCCCGGGATCCGTTTCCCGACTACGACAACGTGTTTACCGACTGATCTCTTGCGCAGACCCCTGTTTGTTTTCGGGTCTGAAACGGGAAGAAAGCACCGCGCCCAAATTTGCGGATGAGCTAGGATGTTTGCCAAGATCTGCCAAGACAGCCGCTTAATGGGTGACGGGAAAAAACGTATCGCCGGTGACGAATTCCTAATTTTTCGCGTAAGGCACGGTCAATCTCAGGAAATCCGCCCCATGTTCCAAACCCTCAAAAGCAATTCTCCAATTAGCGCGCCCCGCGACGATACCGCGCGCGCGAGTTGCGGAAACGGGGCCAAAAGGAAACTCTTATCAAATGGCTGGGGCGATTTCCGCTGCTACAACCCCGACGGCAAGATCCCCACGCCGGCCGCCGACAAGCTGGCCGCGACTGGCATGCGGTTCACCGATGCGCACACGTCCGGCGCCGTTTGCGCGCCGTCACGCTATTCCCTGCTGACCGGCAACTATCCTTGGCGCGGCCGCAAACCGGAGGGCGTATGGAAATTCACTGGCGGCTCAGATGTTCTGCCGGGGCAAAAGACCGTTGGCGCGATCCTGCACGAGGCCGGCTATCGCACGGCGCTCTATGGCAAGACGGGCATCGGTGCCGACTGCCCAACCAAGCCGGGGAAGAACCCGAAGAAACCGGAATTGGATTGGACCCAACCGCTGCTCGAAGGGCCGGTTCAATGGGGCTTCGATTACTCCTACGTCTTGCTGCAAGGCCACCAAGGCGCTCCTTACATGTTCTTTGAGAATGGTCGTGTGGATGGCGATGTCTCCAAGATCGTCGAAGTCCCTCGTGTGAAGGACAACGTCAGCAAGGAGGACTTGGGATATAAAATCATGAATCGCGGCGGACCGAGCTTGCCGGATTGGGATTGCCGGCAGGTAGGCGAAAGTTTGCTGCGAAAGACAGAGACGTTTCTGTACGCCCACG
>JBILLC010000429.1:0-2973 GCA_044376275.1 Chthoniobacteraceae bacterium
GATGTAGTTGCTTGCCTCCATGAGGCTCACCGGCGTGCCGGTATCCAGCCAGGCCATCCCCCGGTTCAACTGCCGCACCTGCAGTTTGCCTTCGCGCAAATACGTCAGATTCACATCCGTGATTTCCAATTCCCCGCGCGCCGAAGGCTTCAGATTCCGGCAAATTTCCACCACCTGCGAATCGTAAACGTACAATCCGGGCACCGCAAAATTGCTGCGGGGCTTCGCAGGTTTCTCCTCCAGGCTGATCGCACGCCCTTCCTTGTCGAACTCGACCACGCCGTACCGCTCCGGATCCCCGACCGGATACGCAAACACGCAGGCTCCCGACTCAATCCGCAGCGCGTCCCGCAGGAAATCGAGATTCCCGTAAAAAATATTGTCCCCCAGAATCAGCACGGAATGGTCTGCGCCTTTCAAAAAATCGGCCCCGATCAAAAACGCCTGTGCGATCCCCTCGGGCTTTGCCTGCTCCGCGTAGGAGATCCGCATCCCGATCCGCTGGCCGTCCCCGAGCAGGTCGCGAAACCGAGGAACATCATGCGGGGTTGAAATGATGAGCACATCCTGAATCCCTGCCAGCATCAGTGTCGACAAAGGATGATAAATCATCGGCTTGTCGTAAACCGGCAGCAGTTGTTTGCAGACGATTCGTGAGAGGGGATACAGACGGGTGCCGGATCCGCCTGCGAGAATAATGGCCTTGTTCATCCTGGAATAATCGTTCGCGAAGCCCCCAAAAAGCACGCAAATTTCCCCCCTGGGACCGCGCAGCCCCAGCTGCGCTTCTTAAAATCCAAAAAAAAACACCACCCGAAGCTACCCCACAAAAGATTACCCCCTTCTTCCCCAACCTTCCCCTTGTCCCTGACGCTCCATCCGCTAAACAGGCCCTAGTGAAAGCCCCGCCACCAAACCGCCGCTGGATCCTGCTCCCCATTGGCCTTCTGACCGGCACCGCCATCGGCGTGTTCCTGCCAACTGGCGGCGCCTATGACGAGCGTGACCCAGCTGCCGCAGCCTCCTCTCTCCATTCCGCCGCCATCGCCGAATCCGCCTCGCCCGACCGCGCCAAACAAAGTGCCGGTTCCGGCCCGCTTTTTCCCGGTTCCCGCAACGACGAGTCTCTTGCGCATCTTCCTCCTGAGAAGCTGCTCGCGATCTTCGAGCGCCTTTCGAACCTCAAGAGCGATTCCCGCAAGTATTCGCTCGCATACCGTTTGGCCAGCCAGATGGAGGCGGGCCAGATCGAGTCCGCTCTTGAGGCTGCGCTGAAGGACCTCAGTGATGGCGATTACGTGACCACGCGTGCCATCGCTCGGCGCTGGGCTGAGATCGATCCAAAAGCCGCCGCCGCAAAAGCCATCAGCTCCAAACAAGTGCACCTGATTTGGCCAATCCTCGAATCTTGGTCCCGGATGGACCCGCAGGCTCCGCTCAAATGGGCGTTGGAACAGGACCCTGCGCATCAGGCGGAAGCGTTGCGTCCTCTGTTGACGGGCCGGTTGTTGGACGAGAGTCAGCTTGAGAAGCTCGTGGTTCGCGCTGCGGATTCCAGCAGCGAGGAAATGCGGCTGCAGATTTTTCCCTACGCCACCGGCCGGCTGGCCGAGGTCAACCCGAATGGCGCCCTGCACGTGGCTTCGCACATAGACGAGCAGGCGATCCGTCAAAAGACGCTTTCGATGGTGATGTCCAAAGTCGCGCAACGCTCCCCGGACGTGGGCCGCGCATGGCTTGAGTCCCAGCAAAACCTGCCTCCGCAGGAAAGGGCCGTGTATTTGAAAATGCTTGGGATGCCGATACCGGCGAATCTGCTGCCGCCCGCCCGTCCGGCTGGCACGCAGAAGCCACCTGAGAGCGACGGCGCAAACCCCGCCGTCAATCCGCAGACAAATCCGCAGGTGGCGCCTTAATGCTGCCCCGCCGCCCTTGATATCGTTGACTCAAACTGTTTGCGAATGCCGGATTGCCCCGCCATATTCGACCCTTGAGCGGCGCGCACGTTGATCCCCTGTGTCAAACTGTTGTACCACTCTGACTTTCACCACCCGATACCACCCCTATCGTGAAGACCCCGTATTTTAGCATCATCATCACAACGCATCTAAGGGCATTCTTCCTTCGACGTTGCCTGAACTCGTTGAGGGCCAGCTCATTCACGGACTACGAACTCATCGTTGTTTCGGACGTGTTTGATGCGGCGACGCTGCAGGTCGCGGGGGAAATGCTACAGAAGAACGACACATTTCTTAAACGGGTCGGCCGGTCCGGTCCCGCGTTGAGCCGCAACATGGGGATGCAATCCGCGCGTGGCCAGTACATCCTTTTCTTGGACGACGACGACGCCTTCCTGCCGAATTACCTCGGAGACGCCTACAACGCCACTCGGCAAGACCCCGGATACGTGTTGTACACGAATCCGCGGGTTGTCGAAGAGGACCGAACGAAGCCGCAGGATCCGCCGCTTCGGATTACAGATCAGTCAATGGCGGAGACGGATTTCCAATCGATTTACGTCAAGAATTTCATCCAAAACCACACCGCGATTTTCCCGCATTCGACCTTGCGTGGGAAACTGCAGGAGCCTTGTCTATCGAGTTTGGAGGACTGGGATTTTCTGTTGAACGTGGCGAGCGGGGCCGAGTTCAAATACAAGGACCTGCGAGGTCCGGTGACGTTCAAGGACTTCGTGAATCCCGGCACCCGCCGCGGCAACTCTTCGGACGCGCTTGGCGTGAAGGGGTTGTCAGATTACATGCACATCTACAAGCGCTGGCCCGCACCAAACGATGCGCTGCGCCTGCAGCGCCAGCAACTCCTCACGCAGATCGGCTTCACCGCACCGCTGGAGTGGTTGTGAGTTCCAGATGCTACTCGAGACAAGGCGCAAGCCAGCGTTGAAGTGCTCGAAAGTCAACTTTTCATCATCTCATGCACGCCATTAATGGTTTTGACTCGCGTATCGTATTT
>JBILLC010000212.1:0-4860 GCA_044376275.1 Chthoniobacteraceae bacterium
TCACGCTGTGCATCAGCGCATGCTCCACCCAACAGCCGCTGCCTCCCTACGAAAAACCGCTTGCCAGGGCGCGATTCCAAACCGTCCGCACCACCGCCTACACTCACACCGAGTCTGATCACATTGCGTATGGAAATAAATCCGCGCTTGGGACGCCACTGCGGTGCGGTCCCAACATTCACAGCGCGGCTGCTGACTGGGCGCGCTGGCCTGCGGGCACCATCTTCCGCCTCTGCTCGACTGGCGAAATCTACTATGTCGACGACTATGGCTGGGCCCTGACTGGACGCAACACCATCGATCTTTACAAGCCGACCAAATCGGCGATGAACGCGTGGGGGCTGCGCCGTGAACAAATTGAGATCCTTAAATGGGGGGACCCTTGGGTGAGCTACAGAAAGATGAAGCCGGCATCAAAGTACCGGCATATCGCCCAGATGATGCGCGATATCAACCGTTTTTACTCACCGGGGTCTGGATCCCCTCGCCCGGCATCATCCTCGTCCACCGATCTCGTGGCGTTGAGCCTTCAGCAACCCAACCGCTAAACCAAATTCAACGGGACTCGCATTCGCGGAGCCCGGCCCCCGCAACGCGCCCGCAGCAATTGGAAGGCGTGCGCGGCCGGGTTAGTATTTGGGAAAAATACTCGGCGTGGGAAACCGCTCCTCGACGCTAGAAGCTCCGTCGCTCAAAAATTCCTCCCTCGGCACTTGCACCTGCGGCCATTTGGCTGGGCGGACACGCACTGTACGGCCCGGACGAATACCCTCGATAATGAGGTCGGTCTCGAATCGGATTTGAATTCCGCTGCTTCCCAGCGGAGCAGGTTCAGGCTGCCTGAGAACGTCCAATAGCGAACCCCGTGATGCCATGTGAGCAGGACCGTAGTTGCCGTGGGTATGTTTAAGTGTGTTTGCAACCGCGTTCATCAGCGCGGGTGCGCCTTTTTCAAAATCCGCGTATAGCGAGGGATCCATGCCACCAAACAGCGTTGCGGTGACTGTCGCACGGCCGAATTTCCCGTACTCAACGGCATCCACGCACGCCGGCATCCAGCGGCTTCGGATGAACGCTTTGTGAGTTTCGGTTTGACTGCTGGCCGAGCGTTCCATCGCCACGGAATCAAACCAGATGTCTGAAATGTGAAAACGTGTAAAAACGCCATCCGGCGTTGGCTTCCAAGTGATGCCAAGCTGGACGGCTTGTGCACCCAAGTCCTTTTTGCCCTCGGCCGGCCAGTTCCCCTCCGCAACAAGGTCATGAATTTTAAGGCATTCACGGCCCCTCCAGACGCGGGTAGCCGCATCAAAGGTCATTTTTTCGTCGGTTGCTCTGCCCTCTCCGCCCTTTTCCGGCTCGCGACTCGCGATAATCAAACCTTCAAGGCTTTTGATATCCAACTCCTTTAGCTTCCAAACCAGACCTTCGCGCTGACAATAACTAGGCTCGTCTTCAAGTAAGAGCACATGGTTTTCGGCAGGCGCAATGCCGACGCCGCTGTAGCCTGCGGTTTTAGTCCGATTGTCGGGGGGCAGCACAGGCACCGGTGAAGTGCTCGGGTCTGGTGGAAGAAAGGCGCGCACATGTAACACGGCACCAAGCGGAATATCTCGCAGGTCTGCCGGTGCACCATGCTGCCGCACGATACCGTAGGGAAGCAGGGCGAAAGGATGAGGTGGATTGCGAAAATATGTGCCAGCTCCCTGTACGCGAATACTGCCGCGCCGATTCGCATGATCAACAAACACCAGTTCGCCGCGATATGCGTAAGCATTTTCCATTGGAGGAAATTTCCCCTCCGTGGGGCGGAATGGCTCGTCAGCTGCCGCAACGCGGATTAAACCGAGTGCCAGCGAAAAGCTGAAAACGAAGAAGGAACCTTTCATCGTGCGGATGTTTGTCTGGGTGGCTTCAGTAGTTTGGAAAAATCGCGGGGCTCGGAAATCTCTCCTCGAATTTTGAACCGTCCAGATATTCCTCCCGAGGCATGTGAACATCCGGCCAAGCTGCTGGGCGTACTCGGATTGTGCGGGTGGCCCGGATACCCTCGGTAATGAGATCTGTCTCGAAACGAATCTGGATCCCGCTGCTCCCGAAAGGAGGGTCCCCCGGAATTTTGCGTACATCAAGGATGGGGCCTCGGGCTGCCATTTGAGCCGGGCCAGCTGTCCCGCCCTCAGTATGCTTCAGAGTTGGCGCCGCCCCGTTCATCAGGGCCTGCGTGCCAGATTTAAAGTCCTCATAAAGCGCGGGATCCATTCCTCCAAAAAGGGTTGCAGTAACCGTCGCACGCCCGAAGGTTCCGTACTCCACCAAATCGACCCATGCGGGCATCCAACGGCTCCGGATGAAACTCCTGTGCGTCTCCGTCTGACGCTGCGAGGCGCGCTGAGCCGCGGTTTCATCCAGCCAGATGTCTGAAACATGAAACCGATTGAAGACACCGCCCGGGGTGGGCTTCCAGATGAGTCCAAGGAGCATGGGCTGGCCGCCGAGCGTCTTCTTACCCTCAGCGGGCCATATGCCCTCTGCTGCAAGATCCGCAACGCTAAGGCACTCGCGGCCGCGCCAGATCCGGGTGGCGTCGTCGAGTGTCATGGTTTGCTCGCCCGACTTGATTCGTCCGCTAACTTTGTCGCTTCGGACGGCGACAATCCGTCCTCGGTCTTTTTGAATTTCAACCTCTTGAAGCATCCAAATTTCTCCCTCTCGCAGGCAATTACTGACTTCGTCTTCCAACAAAGCGATGTGATTTTCTGGAGGAGCCGCACTCGCGTCGCGGTTGTGAGAAGAAACCGGCAAAGGTGAGGTCGCAGGATCTGGAGGCAGGAAGGCCCTTGCATACAGAACTGTGCCCAAGGGAATGTCACGCAGATCAGCAGGCGCGCCGTGGTATCGAACAACACCGTAGGGCAGCAGGGCAAAGGGATGCGGGCTATTGAATCGAAAGGCCTTTTCCGTCTGAATCCGGAGGCTGCCACGGCGGTTTGCGTGATCTACGAAAACTAATTCTCCACGGTACGCACGGGCCTTCTCCAAGGGAGGAAACGACCCTGGTTTAGGGCGGAAAATCTCGCTTGAAACTCTGTCGTCTGGAGCTTTGTGCGAATGCTCACTGGCACTCGACTCCGTATCCGAGACCACCTGAGCCCGCGCCGCAATCGCCGCAACTCCAGAAAACGCGCAAGCCACCCCGAGCAGGCAAGAAGCGAGGCGAGAAGGCAGCACGGCAAGATGAAAGCAAGGGCTGAGTGAGGGGAGAGCTCCGGGAGGTTTACAGCGAAACCACCTTGTTGCTGTCAGCAAACCTGTCGGTTTCGACTCCCATTCGCTGCGCCATCAGGAGTAAAAGGTTGCTCATGTGGGCGTCGCTATTTGCTGGCCGGCTGCAGAGGCCGTAGTGCTCGGCGGGCTTGTCCAGCTGATAGCCATTGAAGTGGCCCTGATTAAAGTCGAGGTGACTACCGTTCGTCAGACCGAGATCGGAGCCCCCTGCGAGCACAATCGGCAAGTTGGCGTTGCCGTGGCTGTGGCCGTAAGACATGCCACTGCCAAAAAGCGCCATCGTGGAGCCGAGCAGCGGACTGCCATCAAGGTCTTTTGTTTCCGTGAGCCTGGTGAGGAAGTAGCTAAATTGCTCGATGGCAAAGGTGTCATAATTGGTCAGTTTTTCCATGTAGCCAGCATCACCACCGTGATGGCTGAGCTGATGCCGTGACTCGGTGATGCCGATCTCCGGTATGGAAAACGCGTCGCCTTCGCCGCCAAGACTGAAAGTGGCAACGCGGGTGACATCTGTTTGGAATGCGAGCACCATTAAATCGTACACGGTTCGAAAGTAATCACCGGCCATGGTTGCGGGAATGTCGCGATTGGTGCGCTTGCGGTCTGCCTCGGATATGCTTGGAAGCGGCGTGTCCAGCCAAGCATCAGCGCGCTGCGTGCGGATCTCAGCCTCGCGCACGGAGGTGAGGTACTGCTGAAGGCGGCCTTTGTCCGCATTTCCCATCTTCTGTTCGAGTCTGCGTACTTCCGCCAGATTGGCGTCGAGAACACTTCCCTTGTGGCGCAGAGCGCGCCTTTGCGCCGCCTTCCCGCCCTTGGGCTCTTCGAACAAAGATGCGAAGATTTCGCTGCAGCGACGCATCGCGGGCAAGCGAACGCCATCCGCAGTCCATGCGAGCGACTCCTGCGTGAGAGCCACCTCCATCGAGGGATACCGGGTGTGTTTCGCCGTAACCTCGGCCATTTTTTGGTCCACGGAAATGGTGTTTTTATCCGAAGGCCCGAGTCCTCCTCCAGTGAGCCAGACCGATATGCAGTTGTGATGGTGGCTGAGAGCTCCCGGATGATGCAGGCCGCTGATCGGTGTGATGAAATTCCGATGCTTTTCCAGCGGCTGCAATGAACGAGAAAATTCATAATCCCGTCCCGGTGTGGTAATCTGGTAGTTCAGCGAATGCACCCCGTTGGCGAGATAGATGAAAGCGCTGCGCCTCGGCTTGGCCGCGTCGCTTGCCGCGGTGCTTCCAATGACACGCGCCGGAGTCATGCATTCAAGAAGGGGCAAAGAAATAAAGCTGCCCAAAGCTTTCAGTGCGTGACGTCGGCTTATCAGCCAAGATTGCGATTGAAAATTCATAGGGACGCTAAGGTTTGTGTTTTGAGCTTTATAACGGATTGCATGGGAGGGGTGCGGCGACTGCTCCTGTCAGCGTTTACTCATGAGATCCGAGAGCGCCACCGCACGAACAATATCTTTGACCCTGTACTGGTTTCTCCTCGCTTCCGCCTGGATGACATTGACGTCCTCCTGATCGTCGAAAGCAAGCGCACGGCGCAGGCCATACGTACACA
>JBILLC010000213.1:0-4841 GCA_044376275.1 Chthoniobacteraceae bacterium
CGCAACAACCGGCGATGCCGCGGTTGAGATCTTATACGGAAAATTGTACCTCCAAAGTTGCTTGCCGGTTTTAGGCTCGAGCGCCAGCAATCCAGACTGGAGAAAAAAGATGATTTGTCCCTGCCCCAGAATATTCGCAGCCACCGGGGTCGCGTGAGTCATCATTTCATCAAACGCTTTCCACACGGGTTTCCCAGTCGCAGGATTGAGTGCGAGAATTGACTGCCCGGGGCCACCGCCTGCCACGTAGATAAGTCCTCCGGCAAAGAGCGGAGAAGCGGCGTTCTGCCACTGAATATTCCTTGCCGCGTGATTGGCGATCAAATCGTTGGACCAAATCGGCTTGCCCGTCGCCGCATCAAACGCGCTTAACACAAGTTGCGCGCTCAAGGATACCACCATTTTCCCGACAATGACCGGAGTTGAACGCGGGCCATCTCCGCCCTTGTTGTCCGCGGTTCCTGCGTTTCCTCCATCGTGCCCGTAATTGGCAGGCCGGAATACCTGAGTCCAGAGCACTTTTCCAGTTGCCGCATCGCGGGCGACCAGAGCCTCCTGCATGGCGCCGTCCACCTCCTTGAGCTCGTGTGTAAATGCCCGGCCCTCCGCAACCGTGAATGAGCTGAAGCCACCAGGACTCGCCTGTTTCCAAACTTCACTCAGTCCGGCTGGCTTCCATGCTACTGGGTCAGGTGAAATTCCTGAACCGTTTCCGCGATACTGCGTCCAATCCGCGGCATGTGCGGCAAGCGGAGCGACAATGGAGGCTGATAGGAGCAGGAGTTGATTGACGGTTTTCATAGTGTGCTTGGGGTTGTGTTGCTGAAGTTTTTGGAATCGAAAAATTTTGTGTGAATGATTGTTTGATCAGTGGAAATAGGCGACGGAGTCAGCGTTCGCGTCCACCGTGAAATATGTGTTTGTGGGGCTCATGGAGCCTGGGTCTCATTTAATGCGCCACCCATTTCAAATCATCGAACCGAATGGGAGTTCCCGAGAAGGGACTACCCCACACCGCTGCGCGGCCGGCGGAAATTTCCGTGGCTACTTCGAAACGCACCATTGGCTCTGGGGGCACTTGCGCGCCCTCATTCCATGCGCGGCCCTCCACAACCCATCCGGAAGACTTGCCCTTCACCACCGACAGCTTCAACCAAACCCACTGTCCGCTCGTCCACGCAAATGGCACCCCAACAAGCGGCTCGTCACCCTTGTAGATCTCCAGCTGTCCCTTGCCCGGACTTACCATCAGCCGATACCCACCCGCGCCGCGCAAACTCAAACCGAACGTGGGGTACTTGCGCCCGGTCTTGGTGCCAAAGAATTTCCCCTGCACCGATCCCGGCTCTGGACTCGAGGGCCCGAATAAGGCGCCGAATGTGTCGAGAGGTGTGCCGGGCAATTCCAACCAGTGCGCGCCGTTTTCAGCCACAACAGTGAAGTCTCCGGCCAGCGGCAAAAACTCCTTCGAGACGGGCCCAGCAGCCGAGGCCTCAAAATTTTGCTCGAACAATACCGTATCGGCGGCGACGCAACTGGCCGCATTCGCCCCAAGGGCGGCAGCGATTATTGTACAAAGGCGTGTTAGTTTTTTCATTTGAGTAAATTTAAAAATTGGAAGCGCTAACATTTCGGCGGAGGAACAGAGATGAAATCGCAGCGCTTAGCCCGCAACACCCGTGGTTGCAAATCTTGATCGGCTTCTTGATTGGCCACGAACAAGGATTCCCTCGGGGTACGCGAAGCCGGGTGCCGGGAGAAAAACCTGAATTCGGCTTGTGTTGGCGAGGGGCATGCAGAGAGGGGGTGGTACACCTTTAAATCTTTGAATCACTGCTTTCTTGGAAGTCCAAATGCGGGCTCCATCAAAATATTTTGCGCAAAGGCAGCGTTGCATGACTGGCCCGTCCCGAGCAAAGGCACATAGGGGGATATTGAACTTGTAACAAAAAGCATCCGCTCTAATCTTTACGTGCTTGGAACCCCACCCGGACCAGATGCCCTCCACCCCCTTCTCTTCAGCAATCCGCGAACGAGTGGCGCAGTCGGTGGTCGGGCAGGATGTGGTGGTGGAGAGGATGCTCATCGCCTTGCTCACCGGCGGCCATCTGCTGCTGATGGGTGTGCCCGGACTGGCCAAGACTTTGCTGGTCAACGCAGTCTCAAGCTCCATTCAGCTCAAGTTCAGCCGCGTCCAATTCACCATAGACATGCTGCCCTCCGACATCCTGGGTTCGGAGGTGCTGGATCAGACCACCGGCAAATTCGTCACCCACAAGGGCCCAGTGTTCACCAACCTGCTGCTGGCCGACGAAATCAACCGTGCTGCGCCCAAAGTACAAAGCGCCCTGCTCGAGGCGATGCAAGAGCGGCGTGTAACCATCGGCAATTCCACGCACTCGCTGCCCACACCCTTTCTGGTCATCGCGACACAAAACCCGGTGGAGCAGGCGGGGACTTTTGAACTTCCCGAAGCCCAACTCGACCGCTTCATGCTCTGCCACCGGCTGGCCTATCCGAAGGCGGAGCAGGAAGAGGAAATCATCCGCAGACAGCTTTCGATGGGCATTCGCCGCACCAAGACCGGTGCGGTTCCAAAGTCAGCCTTCGACCAAATTTCAGGCGACGCTGTGTGCACCGCAACCGATCTGGTAAACGCCATGGAATCCGTGCAGCGCATCCACGTGAGCGAGGTTTTTGTAAAACACTGCGTGAACCTCATCGGGGCGTCACGCGAGCATCCCGCAGTTGAACTAGGCTGCTCTCCTCGCGCATCGCTGGCGTTGGTTCAAGCAGCGCGAGCCCGCGCATTTTTGCATCAAAGAGAATACGTCACACCGGACGACCTGCTTTCGCTTGCCGAGGATGTGATTCTTCACCGCATCCGCCTCCACTACGAGGCGACTGCTTCGGGACAAACACCTCAAACAGTGCTGCAGGATCTTCTAAAAACGCTTGCTTGAAAAACGCGCCACGACTGCAGCAATCGCTTATGACGAAAGCCAGCCTCCAACTTCGTGACGATCCACTCGATGCCCGACAGTTTGAGCTGAGCATTCGAAAACTTGCTGACACGCTCGCGTACGGACAGCAAACCTCGGCGTTTCTTGGATCAGGACTCGAATTCGCCCAATCACGTCCCTACCAGACGGGCGATGCGGTCAAATCCATCGACTGGCGGGTCACTGGAAAAACCGGTCGCGTGCATGTGAAGGAATACGAAGCGCCGCGCCGGATGCCGGTCTACCTGATGATCGACACCTCCGCTTCAATGCTCCTCAGCTCGATGCGAGCCAATAGCAAATACCAGATCGCGCTGCAGATTGCGGGGGCCATTGCACTCGCGAGCCTTAGGCAAAGCAATCCCGTCGGCATCCTCGCTGTAGGCTCTCGACAACTCCACTCGCCCGCAAACAGCTCTAAACGCTCCATCCTCGGTTGGCTCAATCAGCTCCGCTCCGCATCCTATGAGGAGTCCACCCGCGTCGGAGAAAAACTGCGCGCGCTTGCCGCGCAACTTAAACAAACCTCGGTGCTGATTCTCCTCAGTGACCTCCATGATCCGCTGGCTCACGCAAGCCTCCGAACGCTCGCCCAGCAACACGACTGCGCTGTGGTGCACCTCCAGGATCCCGTCGAAACGCAGCTCCCACGCCTCGGCATTTTCAGGGCCCGCGAGGCCGAGACCGGCATCCCCTTCACCGCCACCCGGCACTTCAACCGGAGCCCCGCCTTTAATCCATCCGAGTTGGCAGCCGCCGACATCTCATATCTGAAGATTTTGGTGGGCACGGAGTTTGTCGGGCCGCTGCGCCATTTTCTTCTGCAAAGAATCGGTCGACGAAACGCAGCATGAAACGGCCCGAGCATCTCCAACTCCGCAGTCGAATGCGCTGCGCCGATTCGAAACAGTTGTATCGATGGTTGCACGCAGCCGGCGCTGTTTTTGCGCTGATTGCGATTCTCGTCGAATCACATGCAGGAGGTGCTCAAGCCATCGAACGCGAGGTGAGCGTTGGCATTGAAGGGACCGTTGAGCGAATTTTAAACGAGCCGGATTATACGCCGCTGCCCGTGAATGAAAACGCATCCATCATCCTTCGGGTGCACTTGATGGAACCGACGCCGGAAGGCCAATACAAGTACAACTTTGCTTACATCGGGCTTCAGGACGGCGTGTACAACCTCGCAGATTATCTCCAGAACGCGGAGGGCAGACGGGTAAGGGACAGGTTGCCCGCGATATCGGTGACGGTGCGCTCCCTCCTGCCCGAGAATGCTTCCACAACCCTGCCGGAGATGCCTGCCGGTTTGCCTGCGCATCGCATTCCCTACAGACCGACGATGGCTGTATTAATCCTTGCATGGATCGGTTGCGGGGCAGCGCTCTTTCGAAGGCCTCGCCCAAACACAGTGACGCCACCGCCACCAACGGCGCCACCTCCAACACAAAGCCTCGGCGCAATTCTGGAACCCCTCGCCATGAAGGCGGCGCGAAAGACAATCACAACAGAGGAGAAGATTCTGCTCGAGCGAACCATCATCCGGTTTTGGAGCGAAAAGCTCGAGATTTCCGACCTTGATGCTGAGGAGAGACGGGACGCAATCTTGGAGGACGAGGAAGGCGGCGCACTGCTGCGCTCTGTCGAGCGTTGGCTGTATCAACCCTTTTCACACGTCCTTAGCTCCGAGATCTCAAAGGTCCTCGCACCGTATTTTGAAATTCCAGCTCCGATTGAGAGCGCAAATAACAGCCATGACAGCGACAGCGATCTTGAGGAATCACTTTCCGACGATGAGCAAGATGAGGAATACGAAGGTGACGATGAGGATCACAAAGC
>JBILLC010000214.1:0-4832 GCA_044376275.1 Chthoniobacteraceae bacterium
GAGGCCGCTGCACTTGCAAGCCCGCGCGCGCAGGAATGGACGGCAGGAAAAACCATTCGCAAAATCATCGTCGTACCAGGCAAGTTGGTGAACATCGTGGTGTGATCCGCCTCTTCAGGGTGCGGACGTTCGCTTGAGGGAATCTCCATGGGCCCTTCCTGCGACGCCGCCGAGGCGCCTGCGGGCAGTCCCGCACAAGGAGTCGTATTCTTTGGCGGAGCGCCCGCGCCAATCGTTTGAAGCAGGCGCTCCGACAGAAGAAATCGAGTGTATACAGCGCACTCGCCGTAACGAGGTGGGACGGCAAGAAAACGCTGTAATCCCGGTTGTGGACCAACGTAGCGTGAACCGTGCCAATTTCAGTTCGTGGTTTGATGAGGCATGGTTTTTGTCGTAATTTGATACCCTGCGAGCTAAGGTAGATGCCCATGACACTGACGTTTGACTGGCTCACGCATCCTTTCGCACTGGGGTTCTACGCGGGGTTGGCGCCGGTTGTTTTTTACCGGGTTCAATTGTATCTGGCTCGACGGGATCTCCGCAGCCGTGAATCTGCGCAACTGCTGCAGGTTGCTGCCCTCACGGAAGTGGTTCAAAAAATGCAGCAGGATGCGAAATCCGGCAGCACTGAAATGGAGAATCTCCGGGTGAAAATCCAGTCCCTGATGCAGAAGCCGGAGCAGCAGAAGCTCCGTCAGTTGGATGTGATGATTCGAGCCGAGCAGCGCCTCACTGTGACCGCCCCGGGCTTTGCGCCGGCGTGGCAAACTGCAAAAAACGAGGCTCTCGCTCAATTGGAGGAGGAGGAGCGCGGAAAGAGTGCTCCGCGACAAATGTTCGCGCAGATTGTAAGCGGTGGCGCGGCCATGCTGGATCGGTTGCGCAGTGCGGGTCCTGCTGAAAAAAGCGAGGGCGACTCGAAGACCGAAGCGCCGCAGAACTAGGCGGTGCCGGACGGCGTCGAAATGCGTCGCTTTGCTCGGGTGATACTTGAGCCAGCCAACGAGCGACGCTGGGGGTGCCACGCCACTGCGCGCCGGATTCCGTTCACCATCCTCCCGAGACCTGCCATTCCTCGAGCAGCGCTGGGGGGATTTCCTGAAGGAAAGATGACACTCGCTGGAAGGTGTCTTCTGACCCTAGATTGCGCCGGATCAGAGGCCAGCTCAGGTAGAGATCATCTTCGGCCCGGGTAAGGGCAACATAGAAGAGACGGCGCTCCTCTTCGAGGGCGTCGGTGTTGCCCATCGAGCGCTGGGAGGGAAACATGCCCTCTGTAAGCCATATTAGAAACACGTTTTTCCACTCGAGCCCCTTGGCTTGATGGATGCTTGAAAGCGTCACTGCGTCTTCACCGAAACCGTCTGCGGATGAGCTTTGATCGGCATTTGTCATCAGCGCCATTTGATCCAGAAACTCGTCGGTATTGGAGTATTGTGAAGCGAACTGCGCGAGTGTGTTGAGATCTTCCCGCCGGGCGTCGTAATCCGGGAACTGCGTGCGCGCGTAGTCGTCGTATACGGCTTCCCGAACACTTTGAATCATACGCGAGGGACTGGCGGGCTTTCCATGCGGGGCGATTTCCTCGAGAGTATGCCCGAGTTGTTTCCATGCGTTCATGGAGCGCGCTGGAACTTTTAAAGTCGAAAATGAAGCGCTGAACGAGAAGCTCTCGAGAGGATTGGAACGCGCATCCAGCGCCTGCTGGCCGATTGCCGCCACGGATTTCCAAAGACTATCCGCGGAGCGCGTCCCGATACCCGGAAGAAGTTTCACCATTCGTTTGAAAGCAATCTCATCCCGCGGATTGACGATGAACTTTAGGAAAGCGCCGACATCCTTCACGTGCGCCTGCTCGAAAAAGCGCAGGCCGCTCGTAATCTTAAACGGTATCCCCGCGCGCGTCATCTCCATCTGGATTTCCATCGAGTGGTAGTGCGCGCGGTATAAGACCGCCATTTGTTTCCAAAGTGCGCCCTCATCGTACAACTCCTGCATGCGTGACACGATGAACTTTGCCTGCTGGATACCCGTTTGAACTGGGATCACTTTTGGCAGTTCACCGCTTTTGCGCGCGGCAACAAGTTCCTTGCGGTATGCGTTTTTTAGTCCCGTAAGCGTCGCATTTGCGAGCTCAAGGATTTCAGGCGTCGAGCGGTAGTTCGTTTCAACCTTGTAGATATTCGCACCGGGATAGCGGTCTGCAAAACTTAAGATGTTGCGATGATCTGCGCCGCGCCAAGAGTAAATTGCCTGAGCATCGTCTCCGACGACCATCAGGTTTTTATGGTATGCGCTGAAGAGATCAATAAGACGCGATTGCAGCGGATTGGTGTCTTGATATTCGTCTACTAAAACAAACTGAAATTGTTTCTGATACTTCTGCGCAATCGCCGGGTGATTAGAGAGGAGATCGACGGTCTTCGAGAGTAGATCATCAAAGTCGGCCGCGTTGGTTTCGATCTTTCGCTTCGCATAGCGCTTGGCGGCCCCTTCCATCAACTCGTCCCACTCGTCGATGTGCGCGAAACGCTCGGGCAAAATCTCAGTGATCGGTCTGCAAACATTGACCGCGTAACTGATCACCTCCCCGACCACGGACGGTTTAACTGGAAGCTCGGATACCTTGCCGCCCTGCATTTCTAAAAGTGCAGCTTGCAGCAGTTCATCGGCATCTTCCCGGTCGAGAACAGTGAATCCTTCGTTGAAACCCGCCTCGTTGGGATGTCGTCTCAAGATCCGATTACCCACGGAGTGAAAAGTTCCGCCCCAGAGTTCCGACAAGTCCGAGGGGACAAGCGCGCTGACGCGCTCGAGCATTTCTCGAGCTGCTTTGTTGGTGAAAGTCAGCAGGAGGATTTGTGAGGGGTGCACACCGTTTTCCAACAGATACGCCACCCGGTACGTCAGAGTGCGTGTCTTTCCGGAGCCTGCCCCTGCCAGAATCAATGATGGTCCGGGAGGTGCTGTGACCGCGGAGTACTGCTGCGGATTCAGTTCTGCTGTGTAATTGATGCGTGGTCCCGCGGGCTGCGAGGGGCGGATGGTGTATTCGCGGGGCATTAAAAGGGGTGCGGACTCGGCTTAAGGCTGCAGTTTGCGCATGCGGATATTGCGAAACGCAGCGGTCGTTCGAAACGTGGCGATCCCGAGTGGGATCGATAAATCGATTTCTCCCGGGCGCAGATCAAGATCCTTACCCTTTGTGTCCACATTCGCGATTTGCTCTGCGTCAATCCATGCTTGGATTTTGGAGGGCTCTACCTTGAGGCGGATCTTGTACCATTGGTTGTCCTTGAAGTGGCGGGTAAGCGTTGTTTCGTTCTGCGATGCGTCCTCGCGATCGATGCTCGATATTCCAACCGTTGAGCCGCCCCACCCGCCAACCACCAAAGTAAGGTGTCGCTGGTTGACCGGGAAAGTGAGGCCGCAGAAAAAGTCCAAGCCGGCGCGCCTTTGCGCTTCAAGCTCGAGCTCGTAATTCATCGTCGGCGGCTTCCCCTTGTAGGTCACCCCGGCGAGTTCCTCGCCTCTCTCGATAAGCAACACTCCCTCCTCCACAGAGGGATCGCTGCCACCGCCGAAGTCGGTGCGCTTCCAGTTCCCGAGTGTTTTACCATCGAAAAGCGGTTCCCATGCGGGCTCGGCGGCGGTGAGCGGAATCGCGGTTGCTGCGATCCACGAGATCTGTGCGATGAAACGGCGGCGTGAGGGGAGTTGCATTACTCCTCCTCACACCGGATTGGGGGGTAGCGCCAGCCAAAAGACGCGGGATGTGAAAAAAACTGACGGTTCGCTACTCAAGCGTCAGGAAGCGAACGCAGACAGAGCCGCCCACCGGGATCTTCTTGCCTGTGAAAGCGAGTTTGCCTGTGGATTGGTCAACACTCATCAGCGCCGCGCTGTTGCTGTCCTGGTGCGCCACAATCATCCACTTTCCGCTAGGATCGAGGCAGAAATTGCGGGGAATTTTACCCTCCGCAGGTGCGTTTTGGATCAGGGCAAGTTTTCCTGTCGCCGCATCGCAGTGGAACACGGCAATGGTGTCGTGCGTGCGGTTGGATACATAGACAAACTTGCCATTTGGATGCACGACAGTCTCAGCCGTGCTGAAGCCGGCCTTGCCACGATCTTCAGCTGGTAGCGTTGATACCGTTTCAATCGGAGTTAGCGCACCCTTTCCGGCGTCGTAAGTGAAGGAGGTCACGGTCATGAGCATCTCGTTGTTCACAAACGCAAACTTGCCGTTTGGGTGGAATGCAAAGTGACGCGGTCCGGAGCCGGGAGGAACGCTCGCGTGGCCGTGCGTTGTCATTTTTCCAGACGCGGGGTCCAATCGGTAGATGAGCACTTTGTCCAAGCCGAGGTCGCAGGCGAATGCGTACTGGTTGTCGGGACTTGGGTTGATGCTATGTCCGTGCGGCCCCGCCTGCCGTTTCGGGTCGACGCTTGACCCCTCGTGCTGCACAAAAGTGGCGGCCTCGCACAAGCTGCCTGTCGGCCCGATCTGATAGGACGCCACGCTGCCCCCGCCGTAATTAGCAATCATTGCCATCATACCGTTTTTATCCAGTGACACATGGCACGGGCCGGCGCCCACGGAGGAGACTTGGTTCAGCAGCTTGAGCTTTCCGTCTGGCAGGCTGATTGAGAAGGCGCTGAGGCCGCCCCCTTTCTGTCCGGGGGCAGACATCTCGCCGACCGCGTAGAGAAAGCGCTTGGAGGGATGGATCGCCAGAAAACTTGGGCTGGAGGTTTCTACTGCGAGTTCAGGCTCTGAAAGATCGCCTTTGGCACTATTAAATTTTGAAACGTAGATGCCTTTGCTTCCT
>JBILLC010000215.1:0-4828 GCA_044376275.1 Chthoniobacteraceae bacterium
GGATTTCATCCGGCAAGTCACTCGTCACGCTTGTGAACATGGCGCAGACCTCGTACTCGGTTCCGAATCGGAAATGTGGTCCCAACCATTCCAAGGCGACTGGCGATGTTCTCTTTGCGTCCGAGCTCAAGCCCGGAGTTGCGAGTGAATTACGGCAACTTGCGCAGGACCCGCGCAGCCCGAATGCCAAACAGGATTTTGGACGGGGTCCAATGCCGTTTGAGGGGTGGCGTTTTGAAGGTGTTGAATTAATTGGCGACAAGGCGGTTTTGAATTATCGAGTCGGACAAACCCGGGTTCGCGAATGGCACGAGATTCAAACCGGCTCGGACCACACTGTGATCTTCAGGCATTTGGAAGTTTCTCCCCACACCGATCCTCTGCATTTCTCATGCGGCGCGTTTGAATGGAAAGTCGATGAAGCACAGCGGGCGACCCGCACAACGCGAGATGGCGCACTTCTGTCAATCCGCACCAACTCGGACTCATTTGTGCTTGGCTCGGATGCCGGCGTGTTGACGGCGACACTCGCTCCACGGTCGGAGCTGCAGCGCGTCAGTGTCGCGATGGAAGTCTCCGAGCGTCCTCTGAAAGAAAATCCAATTCCTTCCACCCTGCCATTGGAAGATAGACGGGTGTCGCGCCGCTGGCCGGTGGTCCTCAGCACGGCGGTAGAGCTTGATCAAATCAAGGCGAACGGACTAGTGCTCGACCGGATTGTTCTACCGGAATCAAATCCGTGGAAACGACGTGTGCGCTCCGCAGACGTCGCTTTTCTAGGCCCGGATCGTGCTGCGCTAGTCACCTTCGATGGAGATGTGTGGTTCATCGACGGCCTAAGTGATCGATCTTTTTCCACGGTCCGTTGGAGCCGCTTCGCGGCAGGTCTGCATGAATCTCTGGCGATTGCGACAGTCAACGGGGTGGTTCAGGTTGCCACCAAAAACGGCTTGGTCCGGTTGTATGACAGGGACGGCGATGGGGAAGCGGACTGGTACGAAAATTTCAGCGACGCCATGCTGCAAAGTCAAAGCACACGGTCTTTCCCGCTCGACATGGATATCGGACCCGATGGTTCGACCTATGTTTCTGCAGGAGGTATCGCCCTGGGTGGTGGAGGTACGCCGTTCGGAGGCGGCGTCGCCCGAATTCGGCCGGACGGCAAAACCGCGGAATTGATATCCCAGGGTGGCCGCGAGCCATACGTGACTGTGCATCCCGACACGGGTTTCATCACCGGCACTGACCAGCAGGGCAACTACATACCTTCCTCTGTTTGTTATGTGATCCGGCCGGGCGACCACTTTGGATTTGGGTCAGAGAATCCGCCGAAGCTCACTCCGCCGCTCGTTTGGATTCCTCACACGGAGGATAATTCTTCCGCCTCTCAAGTTTGGCTCACTGGGGAAAAGTTCGGAAAACTGAATGCGAAGCTCCTTCACCTTTCTTATGGAACCGGCGGGCTGTTTTTGATCTGTCCGGATCTTGCTGGCCGAATACCGCAGGCGGCTGTCATTCCGTTGGGCTTCGATACGCGCATTCCGCTACTTCAGGGGCGCATGCATCCAAATGGTGACTCTGTTTTTCTGACGGGATTTAAGATTTACGATTCACGCGCATTTAATCAGTGGGGCTTCGCGCGACTTCGCCCGGGCGTCTCACCGATCACGACTCCAGTGAACGCAAGGTCCTGCGCGCACGGCGTGATTCTCGAATTCGCATCGCCTCTGAAACCTGAGTCTGTCGAGCCGGAGAAAGTGATCGCGCAGGCATGGAGTTACAAGCGCTCAGGCAGCTATGGAAGCGGCCGATACCGCGCAGACGGAAACCCCGGCATGGATCCGGTCGGGGTGTCACAAACGGTGTTATCCGATGACCGCAAATCGGTGTTTGTGCATTTACCCGAAATTTCCGCCACGATGCAGCTCGAGCTGCGGCACTGCTTCAAGCTTGAAAATGGCCGCGCCACCGAGGGGGCAACCTACTTCACCATCCATCAACTCCAAACCGTTGATCTCCCATCGGCGGGCTTCGCAAACGTCGACATGAGCAAAACGGCCATCGTTTCAACCCATCGCGTTGAGGGACCGGCTTCTGCGGAATTGGGCGAAAAACTCAGCGTCTCCATGGGGTGCACCGCCTGCCACTCGATCGATGGATCGCGCGAGGGACGTACGGGTCCCACGTGGAAGGGACTATTCGGAAGCGACCGCGCGCTTACGGACGGTTCCATCGAGTCGGCCAATGAGTTTTATCTGCGCGACTCGATCCTCAATCCCCAGAAAAAAGTCGTGAAAGGCTACGAGCCTGCGATGGCAAGTTACAAGGGGGTGCTCACGGACGAGCACATCAATTCTTTGATACTTTACATCAGGACACTCAGGTAGGGGAGAAACTCCAGCCATCGGATTTTCCGGTGACAAACAAAGGAAACAACAGTTTTACCAAATTTAAAAAACCTCATGTAATCGTACTGAAATGAATCGTCTTTGCGTTCACACCATCACCACCAAGCCGTTGAGTCTTGAGGAGTGCTTCCGACAGTACCCGCCTCGTGGCGTGGCAGGCATCACCATCTGGCGGCAGGCCCTCGAGGGTCGCGACCTCGCAAGTGTGAAACGCCAAGCCGCTGATGCGGGTCTGGATATTGTGAGTCTCTGCCGAGGCGGTTTCTTTCCAGCGACAACCGTTTCGGGCAGGCAGGCCGCGATTGATGACAATCTTCGGGCAATTGAACAGGCGCACGCGATCGGCGCGCCGCTCATTGTGTTGGTCTGCGGTGCGGTTGTTGGGCAAAGCTTGGCTGAGAGTCGGAGGCAGATCACCGATGGAATCGGTTCGGTGCTGGCCGCTGCCGAGCATGCTGGGGTGAAGCTGGCGATCGAGCCGTTGCACCCTTTGTACGCCGACAATCGAAGCGCAGTAAACACGATGCGGCAGGCGCACGAAATATGCGACGCGCTGGGTTCACCAAAGCAGCTCGGGATTGCTGTTGATCTTTATCACGTCTGGTGGGATGCCGAATTGGAGCAGCAAATCAAGCACGCGGGGCAGACAAAACGTCTCGATGCATTTCACATCTGCGATTGGAAAACCCCTACGATCGATCTTCTGAACGACCGCGGTCTCATGGGTGAAGGCTGCATTAACATTCGAGAGATCAGCGAATGGGTGGATCAAGCTGGGTTTAAAGGATACCGCGAAGTTGAAATTTTTTCTGATAAATGGTGGAGCGAGGACCAAGGATTCTTTCTCGATCAAATCGTCTCACGCTATTCGCAAACTTACGCATAGGCAGCATCGCTGGCCTTCTTAAAACGCGGTAAAAAGAGCGACAAAAACACGATCACATGAACACAAAACGCATCGGCATCATCATGAACGGCGTCACCGGACGCATGGGCACCAATCAGCACTTGATACGCTCAATCAAGGCAATCCGCGATCAAGGTGGACTCAAGGTAGGGAATGATTTAATCCTGATGCCTGATCCCATCCTGACCGGGAGAAATCATGACAAGCTCAAGGCGCTAGCAGAAAGAACAGGGGTGACGCGCTTCACAACCGATTTGGATGCGGCTCTCGCAAACTCGGAGGATGAGATTTTCTTCGACGCTTCAGGAACGCTCCAGCGCGCTGGTTTCATTGAGAAGGCGGTGAAGGCGCGGAAAGCGATTTACTGTGAAAAACCGACAGCTGTCGAATCGGCTGAAGCGCTCCGTCTCGCCCGGCTTTGCGAGGACGCGGGACTCAAGAATGGTGTTGTGCAGGACAAGCTCTGGCTCTCGGGGATTCGCAAGTTCAGGACCCTGCGCGACCAGGGTTTCTTTGGACGAATCCTTAGTGTGCGTGGTGAATTTGGCTACTGGGTGTTCACGGGCGAAGACGCAGATCAACCCGCGCAGCGGCCTTCGTGGAATTACAGGAAAGAAGACGGGGGCGGCATCATCGTGGATATGCTGTGTCACTGGCGATATGTGATTGACGATTTGTTTGGGAAGGTGAAGGCCGTTAGCTGCATTGGGGCCACGCACGTTCCGAAGAGGCTCGACGAGAACGGCAGGTCGTACGACTGCACCAGCGACGACTCATGCTACGCGACTTTCGAGTGTGAAGGCGGCGTGGTGTGTCAATTTAACAGTTCATGGACAGTGAGGGTGCGGCGGGATGACCTGCTGACCATGCAGGTGGACGGGACGCACGGCAGTGCCATCGTGGGGCTGCGCAAGTGCTGGGTGCAAAGCATCGGCACCACACCTCGTCCCACTTGGAATCCGGACATCGACCAGCCGATCAATTTTTTCAACGGATGGCAGGAGGTGCCCGACAGCACAACCTACGATAACGCTTTTAAAATTCAGTGGGAGGAGTTCCTAAAGCATGTGGCGATTGGAACGCCATTTCGCTGGACGCTCCGCGAGGGTGCAAAGGGTGTACAGCTCGCAGAACTTGGGCTGAAGAGTTGGGAACAACGGAAGTGGCTTCAAGTCGACGATTTGTCTGCTTAGCAAGTTGAACTATACCGCGCCGCTCATCGTACATTCGCATGAAAACATTGATTGATCACCCGAGTGATTTGAAGCCTCAGACCGAGTGGAGTGAGACAAAATGGGCGTGGACCGCGGAGGAGGAGCTTATTGATCACACAACGAAGGCTCGGTTGTGCGCTGCGGCATTGCTTCCGTTTCAAAGTGGCCAACCTGATTGGGACGGCTTCTACTCGAGCATTCGCTGGATGCAATCCGCAGCGGATCATTTTGGCGTGGAGTTGGTCGTCGTGCTTAATGCGGACACGGGATATATTTTCGATTTAGACGATTCAATGTAT
>JBILLC010000026.1:0-10527 GCA_044376275.1 Chthoniobacteraceae bacterium
GCCAATCTGGGGCTTGCCCCGGGTGAAGGCGGGAAGAAGGACGGCCCTCAAAAGCCATAAGCCAGGAGTCAGAACATTTCCCCGATTTGTTTCTCATTCGCGCTGCCGCGTGTGCGGGCCAGCGCGTGAAAACTTCTTCGCAAAAGAGAAGCAGTGAGAGCTCCATCCCGTCTTTACAAAGTCCTGCCCCGCTGAATCTCTCGGCGGTCGCTCGGTTTGGTATTCCCGCGTGGTCTCTCTTTAACCACCGATCAGTAAATGAAAACCAAACCGTCTCGCGGTTCGGGACGGGCACTATTGTCCGCGCTCGCAACTGCGGTTGTGATTGCATCCGTCCACGCACAGAGTCCACCCGCGCCAGCATCCAATGCATCCCAACTTCTTTCCGAGGTTGTCGTCACAGCCACGCGAAGTCCGCGTAGCGCGGACACCATTCCGGCAAGCATTACTGTTTTACGTGCGGCCGACATCGAAAAAACCACCGCGCAGAACCTATCCGATGTACTGCGCTCCCAAGCGGGGGTTCAAGTTTCCGACTTGTTGGGAACCAAGCGTTCGCCATCCGTCGATTTGCGTGGATTTGGAGAAACTGCGATGAACAATACGCTTGTCCTTGTGAACGGTCGCCGCTTGAACAGCCCGGATATTGGGGAGGTGGATTGGACGACCATTCCGTTAGAGAGGGTCGAGCGGTTGGAAATCGTCAGAGGTGGCGCAAGCGTTCTATACGGTGACAAGGCCGTTGGAGGCGTGATCAATATCGTGACTAAAAAGGGCGCTGGGCAGCCTCAAATGACATCCGACACAACCTTTGGGAGTTTCAATGCCTTCCGACAGGCTATCTCAAGTTCGGGCAGTCTCGGGCCGGTTTCTTACGGACTGAACAGCTCCTACGCCTCAACCGATGGGTACCGTGACAATTCGTATTTGCGCAACGAGACGCTTGGACTGGATTTGGGATACCGCTCGGCGGCGCCATTCTCAATCGATGCGAGCTTTGGAATGAAGGAAGATCGCTATGGAATGCCGGGTTCGGTTTCGCGGACAGCGAGGCGAACTTCCACCCTTACGCCCAATGATTATGGAGAAACGCAGGCGGCTTATTTCCAAGCAACGCCTCGCCTTAAGATCCACGATGAACTGGGACTTGAGCTTGGGCTTAATTTTAACGAGACCGAGTACGGGTATTTCTTCGCCCCAGGATTTCGTGATCGATGGAGAGTCGCTGAGTTTGGCGTGCAACCGAGCCTCAATCTAGAATGGGATTCGGGCGAGTCCATCAGTCATCAAACCAAGATTGGACTGGATTACAATAAATTGAGACGGAGCCCCCTTTTGGGTCGATATCCATTCGGCCGGGATGTGTTGCGGGATGATGTAGCGTTCTACCTTAACAACAGCACTGAGCTCGTCCCCAAGCGTCTCTTTTTGGATTTGGGATACCGGCGCGCCTCGATCCAGTACGACATGAACAGCCCTGCCGACCGGACTTTTGATGTGAACGTGTTTCGAACCGGTCTCGCGTATTTGTACTACGAAGGCAGCAAGGTGTTCTTAAGTGCAGACAAGTCATTTCGCACCCATTTGCTTACCGGTGAATTTGCGCCGTCAATTTTGCCGCCTCAGACTTCATGGCAGTTTCAGGGTGGGGTGAAACACTCTTTCGGAAACTCGCTTTCGTTGTCAGTCACTGGTTTTCACATTAATACAACTGACGAAATCTTTTTTGATCCGGACCCGAATCGGGGAGGTGGTTTCGGGCAGAATGTGAATTACCCTAAAACCAGTCGAAAAGGGATTGAGTTCTCGATCGAGTCGGACCCGTTCAAGTCGCTTCATCTGTCAGCAGCTTACACGTTGATGAATCCAACTTTGGGCGGTGGCGGGTATAGGGATAAGCGAATTCCCATGGTTGCCGTCCATAATTTTCAATCCAGCGCGACGTGGTCGCCGTTGAAAGAACTCGAAGTTGATTTGCGTGCGCGATGGGTGTCCGGGCGTTACGCGCTGAGTGATTGGAGCAATGCCCAGCCGGATTGGGAGGGGGCACAATTTTTTGTGACGGATGCAAAAGTAATTCTTCGACCAGTTCCTGCTTTGAAGTTGTATGTTGGGGTTAACAACATCTTCGACAGAGCTTACTCTGACGCAGGATGGGCGGGACCAGGCCGAGCGAGTGTGCTTTACCCTTCACCGAAGCGCAATTTTGTCGGTGGTGCAGCCTGGACCTTCGAGTTTTAAATGCTGAAAAAAGCGAAGATAACCGGGTCCAACCCCGATTAATGCTCCTCACTTGATGTTCCGATTACACCTGCACATTGCTGCAAACGCGTTTGCATGCTCGAGTAAACACCCAATCAGAGTCAGCCGTCTTCGGGAGGTTCAAAATTTACTCTGGCGCGCCGATCGCTAACGTTTTATCCGCCAACCTCCGTATTTTGCGAGGAACCACTACCAGCAGTGCAGACTCAATTTTAGGGTAACCTCATCAAGACCAGCCTACGTATGGATATGTCAGCACTTCCCTTGGTGAAGCCGCTTGGATGCGGTGAATTGAAGGAACGTATTCAGAACGTACTGGATTGCAAAACAAAGCCTAAGGGCTCACTCGGGCTATTGGAGAAAATTGCGGTGAAAGTTGGCTGCATCCTCAACACCGAAACCCCCTCATTGATTTTGCCTCAAATGCTCGTCTGCGCAGGAGACCATGGAATCACTGCGCACCCCGTTTCAGCTTTTCCGAGCGCTGTGACGTGGCAAATGGTAGACAATTTTCTTGCCGGTGGTGCGGCGGTGAGCGTGTTGGCGCGTCAGCATGGGATCAAGCTGACGGTTGTGGACTGTGGAGTGCGGCATTGCTTCGCTCCAAGGGATGGGCTTCTGATTCGGAAGATTGCGGAGGGAACCCATGATATTTTGAATTCGCCTGCCATGGGTGAGGCTCAGTGCGAAAAAGCGATGCTTAACGGAGCGGAGGTCGTGCGCTCCCTGCCTGGGAACGCTTTGTTGTTGGGTGAAATGGGGATCGGTAATTCGTCATCGGCAGCGCTTCTAATGTCCCGATTTACCGGGATAGACATCGCCCTTTGTACCGGTGCGGGGACGGGTTTGAATGCTGCTGAAATCGAGTCTAAAGTGGCGATTTTAAGACGAGTACTTCTGCGGCACAGCAACTCAGCAAATCCCGTCACGGAGCTGGCAAATCTGGGCGGGTTTGAAATTGCGACCTTGGTGGGCGCGATCCTTCAGGCGGCCCATGACAACCGTGTGATTATTGTCGACGGGTTTATCACAAGCGCTGCGGTGCTTGTGGCAAACAGGATTGCCAGTGGAGTCTTGGATCGATGTTTGTTTGCCCATTGTTCCGATGAACGGGGTCATGCTGCCATGCTCTCATCAATGGGTGTGACACCAATTGTGTCGTTGGGAATGCGGTTGGGAGAGGGGTCAGGTGGTGCGCTCGTGTGGCCTTTGATTGTATCCGCCTGTCGGATTTTGTGTGAGATGGCTAGTTTTGCTTCTTCAGGAGTTTCGGAAAAAGCGAGATGAATGCTCTAAGGCACTTTTTAATCGCGGTTCAGTTTTTCACGAGAATTCCAATCACAGGAAAGCTGGCGGATTTTGCAAATTTCAGTCCGGAGGCGTTGCGACAAAGTGCTTCGCATTTTCCTGGGGTGGGTTGGATTATTGGAATCGGATGCGCAGGGTGTTTTTGGTCAGTCGGTAGAGTTCTGCCCGAGAGTTCAGCGACTGCGTGGGTTTGTGCTTTTCTTTCGACAACTCTGGGCGTGCTGCTGACTGGCGGCTTTCACGAGGATGGACTTGCCGACCTCGCGGATGGCCTTGGAGGCGCTGCGGACCGCGATCGGGCACTTGAGATCATGAAAGATTCGCGGATTGGGTCCTTCGGCACACTTGCGCTGATCTTAGCATTGCTAGGTAAATGCGCGATGCTGAGCATGCTTGCGCAGGCGGATTGGCGGATTGCATCTCTCTCGATTTTTGCGGCGCATGTCAGTTCACGGACTGGGCCGTTGTTCATCATTAGCAGCCTGCAGTACATCGGTGATGCTCCTGGCTCCAAATCGAAGCCTCTTGCGGATCGGATCACAAAAAAAACACTAGTCGCCGGGGCATTTTGGTGTGTCCTTGCACTGGCGCTCACTCATTGGGCGCTTCCGTCTGGGAAATGGCACTGGGGTTTTTTCAGC
Source organism: Chthoniobacteraceae bacterium (assembly GCA_044376275.1). Lineage (GTDB taxonomy): Bacteria > Verrucomicrobiota > Verrucomicrobiia > Chthoniobacterales > Chthoniobacteraceae > Chth-196. The sequence goes on from JBILLC010000026.1 coordinate 4,212, forward strand.
GCTGTGCTTGCCACACTTTGGATGCGTCGTCTGCTTCAGAGGCGGCTCGGGGGTTTCACCGGTGACGGACTCGGAGCAACCCAGCAGGTTAGCGAACTGGCGTTTTATCTGGGCGTCGGGCTTGGGTGAGCGGTCCGAGAATGAGATCAGTGTGACCAAGCCTTCGGCGCAATCCAAGCGAACCCTCAAAGGCTTCCCTAAATTAGCGGCTTTCAAGCTCTGTTGAAGTAAGAGGGCTTGTGCATTTGGGCGAAATGTGGATTGCGCTGCCCGCAGAAAACGGCATCGTGTCGGTATGAAAACTCGCGCTTCCATTTGCTCAGTAATGGCATTTGCTCTGGCTCAATTTGGTGGTTTTGCCGAGGAGCCAGCGTTTACTCCGCTTTTCAACGGAGTTGATCTTACAAATTTCAAACAGGAGGATGTGAAAGAGTTTTGGCGGATCGAAGGTGGTGTTTTAGTGGGCGAGAACAACGCCGCATTGAAGGGCAGCAATCTTTGGACGGAGAAAGAGTACAGCGACTTTATTTTGGAATTTGATGTTCGCTGGAAGAGCACAACCGAGCGTGGTGTGGATACGGGCATCGAGATGCGTAAGCCTAGGATCCAGTTGCAGCTCGGAACTTCAGGAAGTCTGCGAGTCGATATGTCCGGATCATTTTATACAGGTGGAAAGCCGGCGTACCCGGAGGCTGGGCAGGCGAAGGATGCGAGAAAATTGATGCACCCCGAGGGGGAGTGGAACACTTTCCGCATTCAGGCAAAGGGCTCGAAATTTACGTGCTGGATTAACGGGAAACCCGCGTCCGAGTATGACGACGAGAAGTTCATGGGCGCCGGGCCGATCGGTATCCAGATCCACGGAGGTGTGGTGATGAAGTGTGAGTATCGGAATATGCGGATTGCGCCCCTCTAAGGAGACTTGCTTCTCGAGTTTCTCGCTTGGCGAATCGCTCAACTTTATTCCTTGGCTGAAACGTCGTTCATGTCTGTCGAAAAAATTCTGCAGTTGAGCGAATTGGCAGTGCGCAGCGATGCGCTCCGCGCGACGGGAAAGCAACTGGTGTTCACGAACGGTTGCTTTGATTTGCTGCATGTCGGACATGTCCGTTATTTGCAGGCCGCGCGTCGTTGCGGCGATGCTCTTGCTGTTGCGGTGAATGGTGACACATCTGTTCGCACACTGAAAGGGCCGACGCGTCCGATTAATTGCGAGGCTGATCGTGCGGAGGTTCTCGCCGGATTGGAATGCGTTGACTTTGTGGTTTGTTTTCATACGCCGCGTGTGGATGCAGTGATCCGGCAAGTGCGTCCCGCTATTTATGTGAAGGGAGGCGACTACACGCTTGAGACTCTGGACCCGGACGAGCGGGCGGCGCTGGAGTCGGTTGGTGCGCGCATTGAGATTGTTGGTCTTGTTCCTGGAAAAAGCACTACGGCGGTTGTGCAAAAGATGGCGGGCGATGTGGGAGCGGGGGCCTTGAAGTGAGCGCGCGGTTGCAACTCGGGGTGCTTGGATCGGGAAAGGGGTCCAATTTGGAATCCATCTTAAGAGCAATCAATTCGGGTGAGCTTCTTGCTGATCTCCGTTTGGTTGTGAGTGATTGTCCTTCGGCTGGAATCTTGGATGTCGCGCGAAAGTGGGGACTGCCATCGCTAACCATTCCGCGTTCAAATTTCAGGACGCGTTTGGAGCCCGAGATTGAAGAGAGTCTTGCCCGTTCGCTGGAGTCTGCTGGAGTCAAGTTCGTTGCTCTCGCTGGATACATGCGAATGCTGAAGGCGCCCATGCTCGAGGCATTCCCTCGGGCGATCGTCAACATTCATCCTTCTCTGCTTCCCGCGTTTCCGGGCGTGGATGCATGGCGTCAGGTGCTATTAGCGGGGGTCAAGGTCACTGGCTGCACCGTCCACTGGGTTGATGAAGGGATGGATACCGGCAGTGTAATCGCGCAGCAGCAAGTGCCTGTCTTGGATTCCGACACGCCGGAAACGCTTCTCGCTCGGATTCAGGAGGCAGAACACCTGCTTTACCCCAGGGTTTTGGAGTCAATTCGAAGTTCGCAGTAGCGACTCGATTTTTTCGACGATCACTGTTGGAAGGCTCGAAGCGCCAAACGGGATTTCTCCGAAAACCGGAACCGAAAGCAGGCTTTCAAGAATCGCAGCGTTTGTGATCACTGCAGGGCTTTCGACTTTCGGTTCCGGATGGTTGATGATCACTCCAGCACATTGCAGCCCCTTGGCGATGATGGAATCCACTGTCAATTGGGTGTGGTTAAGCATGCCCAAACGATTAGAGGAAATCACCAGCACCGGTAGTTGTAGCTCGTTTGCAAAGTCGCTGGAGCAGAATTTTTCAGTTAGCGGGACACGCCATCCGCCGACGCCTTCGACTAAAACCAACTGGTGCTTTTTCGAGAGTTCTCTGAATGCGTCTCTGGCTGTTTCGATATCGAGCGTGCGGTTTTCGATCAGCGATGCGGCGTAAGGGGCTGCTGGAACTCTAAGCCACACCGGATTGGTGAGCTCCAAGGTTGCTGCGTTGTGTGATGCCTCCGCTAAAATCGTCGCATCGTCGCGGTCGCCGCAGCAAAATGGTTTCATGGCGACAGCATCGATGCGAAGTTTTCGCAACGCGGCCGTAATTAGAGCCGTCGCATGCGTTTTTCCAACGCCCGTATCGGTTCCTGTGACAAAAAAGCCACTATACGAAGATGCCATGTGGATATTGCGCGTTTTCCTACAATTTAGTGAGTGTGTTACGCGCCGATCGATGTTTTCAGGGCTGCGGCAATTTCGTCGGCAAACCCATTGATCTGGCTTGCCTCGCGTCCTTCGATCAAAAGACGTATCTTAGGTTCCGTCCCTGAGTAACGCAGCAGAACGCGACCGCTGCCTGCGAGCGCATGTTCCGCTTTTGCAACCAGCTTTTGGACTTCAGGCAGTTCGTCTAGTGGAGGTTTGCTCTGCACTTTAAGGTTTCGTTGGGCTTGCGGATATTTTGAAAGGCAAGACTTGAGTTGACTCAGTGGCTTGCCCGTCTCAACCAGTATGCGAAGAATTTGGAGCGCACTGACGAGACCGTCTCCGGTCGTGCCAAATTCTCGGAAGATCATGTGTCCGCTTTGTTCTCCCCCGATGTTGAGGTTCTCACGCACCATCGCCTCAATCACGTATCGGTCGCCAACTGCGGTGCGCAGGACGTTGCCTCCATGGGAGCGGAGCGTTTCATCCAGACCGAAATTACTCATCACCGTCGCAACCAGTGTGTTTTTGGCAAGTGTTTCGCGGCGCAGTGCGTCGAGTGCTGCGATGGCCAGAATCTCGTCGCCATCGACTACTTCTCCTTTTTCGTCGCACAGCAGCACGCGATCCGCGTCGCCATCATGCGAGATTCCCACAGACGCGCCGCTCTCGCGGACTACACGGCTGATTTCCTCAGGAAAAGTGCTGCCGCAGTTGGTGTTGATGTTGCGTCCATCGGGGTTTGTATGCGCAGTGGTGAGTTTAGCGCCCAATTCTCTGAGAACACATGGCGTGGATTTGTAGGCAGCTCCGTTTGCGCAATCCACCGCAACGTGCAAGCCCTCGAGCGTCATCCCCTTTGGGAATGAAGCCTTGGCAAACTCCACGTAACGTCCGAGAGCGTCATCGATGCGCTTTGCCTGGCCAATTTTTCCGGCGGTGGGGCGTATGGATTCGATCTCGCCGCTGAATACAAGGTGCTCAATGCGCCGCTCGATTGCGTCGTCCAGCTTGTATCCATCGTGACGAAAGAACTTGATGCCATTGTCCTCGTAGGGATTGTGCGAGGCGCTCAGCACGATGCCGGCGTCCGCCCGCAGAGATCTTGTGATGTAGGCCACGCCAGGGGTGGGCAGAGGGCCGATGAAAAGCACATTAGCCCCGAGCGACATAACCCCCGCCGCAAGCGCGTTTTCCAGCATGTACCCTGAGAGGCGGGTGTCTTTCCCAATGACGATGGTCACCCGCTGGTTGGTGGACTTCCTCTGGGCCGCCATCTCTGAGAAAATGTGGGCGGCGGCACGGCCAAGTTTCAGCGCGGTTTCAGCGGTGACTGGCTCAAGATTTGCCACCCCCCGAACCCCATCAGTTCCAAATAGTTTTCTCGAGATGTCGGCTGTATTACTCATGTGGCTTAGGTATCCTGAAAGTGTTTGCCAAAGGATCCCTAGCCTCAGATGACGCCTGCGCAAAGGGATTTGGTGGATGGGCTGCCAGTTTTATGAAGGATTCGCCTTTGAAAGAAGCTGGATTGGGGTTGAAGGGTTTGGCAGCATCGCTGCTTGAGCTTGGCGACAGTTCGCCATGGCACCTAACCCCGAACCTATATTATCTATGAAAGCACTGAAAAACTTCATCCCATTCGCTGCCGTTCTTTGCCTGGGAGGCGTCGCCTTAGGCGAGGACACCCCGATGGAGAAGGAGATGGGAGTCATGAATACCGCCTACAAGGCGCTCAAAAAGTCAGTGGAAGACCCCGCGCAGAAGGCTGAAAACCTTAAATTGATTGCAGACATCAAAAAGACCACGGAATCCACGGCCAAGATGGAGCCCAAAATGGCGGCTGATCAGGGTGCCAAGAAGGCTGAGTTCCTGGCAAAGTACAAGTCAGAGATGGCCGAGTTCGGAAAGGTCGTTGATGCGCTTGAAGCTGCGGTGAAGAGTGGTGATACGGCTGCCGCGAAAGCAGCGTTTGCCAAGCTTGGGGAGCTGAAAAAGAAGGGACATGAAGAATTCAAGAAAGACTAGTCCTGCGTCGTTATTGAAGTATTGAGTCGAATCCATCCTCATCCCTCCTTATGACACGCGCACAGGTCATCGACCTGTATTTCATGGACGCCCGATGCAAACTCATCGAGTTGGCTGCTTTCTTGGATCGTGTTGATCGTGCGGAGGGGGAGGATGATTTTCGGTTAAAGTCGTTGCGCGAAGCGATGAAATCGCTGTCGGTGGATGATCCTTCTCGCGCAAAGTATGTATTGATGGCCTTGAGTGATCCCACACTTGAGCCTCTCGATTCGGCACCTGGCAAGGGTGCTTGCGGCGCGTGGCCTGGATTGAAAAGTTGAATTCGTATCGGCACGATTCAAAAACATGCCTCAAGGGGGCGAAATTTTTGTGGAATTTTTATGGTAGGCGAAGGGATCTCTTTCCTTGCGTGAGTCGCGTTCTCTGGCGACCGTTTATTTTTTGATCGGGTCTTCTTATGCGTTACATCGAGCCTCATGCCCACATGGTAAGCCGCGTTACAGACGACTACGAGGCCATGCGCATTGCGGGATGCGAGGCGGTTTGCGAACCCGCATTTTGGGCTGGATTTGACCGAGGAAGTGTTGATGGGTTCAGGGATTACTTCTGTCAACTGACTGATTATGAGCCGAAGCGAGCTGCGAAATTCGGGCTTCCTCATTTCAGTTGGCTTTGCATCAACCCAAAGGAGTCCGAGGACATGGGATTGGCTCGCGAGGTGTTGTCAATCATTCCGGAGTTTCTGCAGTGCAAGACCGTCTTGGGCATTGGGGAGATCGGTTTGAATAAGAACACGAAAAATGAACTCAAGATTTTGCAAGAGCACATCAATTTGGCAGTCCGGTACGATCAGCTGATTTTAGTCCACACGCCTCATCTGGAGGATAAGTTCAAGGGGACGAAGATGATATTAGATGTACTCAAGAACGACTCCAGGATCCAGCCCGGCCGCGTGATTATCGATCACGTGGAGGAACACACCGTCGAGATGGTTTTGGACGCGGGGTTCTGGGCCGGCATCACGCTCTATCCCGAATCAAAAGCAACACCTGCGCGTGCCATCGACATGGTGGAGATGGCGGGGATGCGAAACATCTGGCTCAACTGCGCCTGTGACTGGGGACGATCAGAACCCCTCGCGGTTCCGCGCACGGCTTTAGAAATGCAGCGCCGGGGCCACTCTGCGAAAGCGATTGATGATTTAGTCTACGGCAATCCGATGAGGTTCCTTTCTCAAAACCCGCGATTCCAAATTCCTTGAATGCGTTTTGATTTCAAGTGTCGGCACAGGGAGGCTCAAATATGTGCGTGAACCGATACGCTATGTTTTCCAAGCTCCTGGCTCGTGTCTGCGGACTTCGATTTTTGCAGTATCCTATCAGTGTCCTTAGGTTGGCTTGCGGTGTCCCTTTTGTTAGTTTTGCGCCAGTATTTGCACAGGCTCCAACTGCCGCTCAAACAGCGAGCTCCGCCTCACAATATGCGCCCACCTTGGATACCCAGAAGCAGGCGCGGACTTGGTACTTCACCATTCCCGCGC
>JBILLC010000119.1:0-6281 GCA_044376275.1 Chthoniobacteraceae bacterium
TTGTGACTGTGAAGGACGGCCGATGGCCCTCCAGAAAGTCGCGTACAATCTCGCCATTTCTTTCCCCCGTCCTCTGAACTGGAGTGATCCGGATTTAATCAATTTCGTCGATGCAGAGGCGCAAAAAGCCGCGAAGCTGCTGAACCGACAAGCTTCGCTTTCGCAGGATAGTGTTCTCAAACATTATTATAACCGCGGTCTGCTACCGTTGGTGATCATGCAGAACTTGACGGAGGAGGAGCTGGCGAAGGTTAAGGCCGCCCAGAATCCTGCATGGGAGTTGTCGCCAATGTATTTGCGGGTTTATCCCAATGGCGAGCTTGCGGGGCACTTGTTGGGTTATGTCGGGCGGATGGGGCGTTTTCTTGATGGGGCGGTCGAGAATGGCGAACCGCTTTGGCCTGACACGGAGGGGCGCGACGGACTGGAAAAGACGTTCGACTCCATTCTGAGGGGTGAGTCAGGTCAGATAAACGTGATTTACAATGGCGCGGGTAAGAAATCATCAGAGCAGGTCACGATTACTCCGCTCGCAGGAAAAAATGTTGTCACCACCATTGATTTGGAGCTGCAGAAAATGTGTGAGCGCGCGCTTCAGGCGGGAACCAAGCGTGGTGCGATGGTGATCATGGATCCTTCCAACGGCGATATTCTCGCACTTGCATCCTGGCCTCCGATGGATCCCAATCGATTCGTTCCAACCATTAGCAAGTCCGACTACGAGGCGATGGAGAAGGATAAGAATCAGCCGTTGTTCCCTCGATTTTCTCTCGCATCGTATCCGCCTGGCTCGACTTTTAAATGCTTTGTAGGACTCGCGGGTTTGTCAGCCGGAGTGATCCGTCCGGAGGATCATTTCAACTGCCCACCTGCGCTTCAAATTGGTGATCATCTTTTTCACAACTGGAAAAAAGAGGAGCGCGGGCAGCTTAATTTCGCGGAAGCGCTGGAGCAGTCGTGCAACACTTGGTTCTATCAGGTCGGCATGAAGATGGGGGGGAAGCTCATCACAGACTGTGCCGAAAACATTGGATTTGGGGATCGAACCGGCGTTCCTCTGCCAGATGAAAATCCGGGACTCATTCCAACGGACGAATATTTGCGGGCGAAACACGGGGTGCGGCTCAATGGAGGGCAGCTTGCAATGCTTGCGATCGGTCAGGGGGCCACGGAAATCACCCCCTTGCAGATGGCGCAGGGGATGAGTGTGATCGCGAATGGAGGGGTGCTGTATCAGGCGCGACTTGTGAAGCAGGTTCAAGATGTCACAGGCGAGGTGGTCAATGCGTATGAAGTCCGCGCGCGGCGGCGTATCCCGATTTCACCAGAGGCCATGTCCGCGCTACGTCTTGGAATGACACAAGTTGTCACTGGAGGCAGAGGCACTGCGCATCAAGCCGCAGTGGACAAAGTGACCGTTGCGGGAAAGACCGGAACCGCACAATGGCGCAGCTCCAGCACGGTCGCGTGGTTTGCGGGGTTCGCGCCCGCTGAGGGGCCTCGCCTCGCGTTTGCCGTGGTATATGAAGGGGATCCAAACCGCAATGATGTGCACGGAGGCTCGCACGCCGCGCCAATGATTGGAAAAGTGTTGAAGGAGTATTTCAAGGATGCCGAGAGAGCAAAGCCTGCGAAGTTTCAAGATGAGAATGGGAACGAAATTGATTTCAAACCCAAAGCAGCGCCGCAGCGGGTTGTGCCGATGGAATCCTCCGACCAGGAAACTGCGCCTCAAGAGCCCACGCCGGCTCCTGCCAAGACTCCGTTTTGGAAACGACTGTTTGGTTAGCAAAACCATGGCTCTGAAATTTCTATCCGTCATGTCATGACCCGCGACGCTTGCCCTGCTGCGCTCGTTCCTTCAGGTTTGTCTCGTGAAGGTTTTAGTTGCACCTGATAAATTCAAAGGATCGCTTAGTGCTGTTGCAGTGGCGGAGTCCATTGCCCGCGGTTGGAGGGCAGGCATGCCTTCCGCGCAGGTCCGGTGTGTGCCGATTGCGGATGGAGGCGAAGGTTTTTGCGAGGCATTGGCCTTTTCACTTGGCGGCGTTTGGGTGGAGCTAAAGTCGAAAGACGCGATTGGACGCGATATCGTGTGCAAGTACGTCTGGGTTCAAGCAACGGCTACTGCAGTGATTGAAATGAGTGAGGCTTCCGGCTTGTGGCGTCTTCATCGGTCGGAGTTGGCACCGATGCGTGCAAATACTTTTGGCACAGGTCTGCTGATTCGAGACGCAATCAGCCGAGGTGCACGCCGCATTTACGTTGGACTGGGGGGAAGCGCTACGACTGACGGTGGAATGGGAATGGCAGCGGCACTTGGAATACGTTTCTTTGATTCGACTGGCACCATTCTTGAGCCGGAGCCAGAGCAGCTTTCGCGAATCGCAAGTATTGACGTCGCCCAACGCGTCGCGTTGCCACAGATCATAGCTGCTTGCGATGTTCAAAATCCGCTCCTTGGGGCGCGTGGAACCGCGCGAGTTTATGCACCGCAGAAGGGTGCCGTAGAGCACGAGATCGAGCGCTTGGAGGCGGGTCTCGCAAATCTTGCGAATGTTGTTGCCCGTGAGTTGGGAGTGGATCACCGCGATGCGCCAGGAGTCGGAGCAGCAGGAGGGATTGGGTTTGGACTGCTATCGTTCTGCAACGCAAACATGCGGCAGGGCTTTGACTTGGTTGCATCCGCGGTTGGCTTGGATGATTTGGTTGACGCGTCTGACATCGTGATTACGGGAGAAGGGCGATTGGACTCACAAACGCTCGAGGGCAAGGGACCGGCAGGCGTCGCTGCGATCGCGCGTGAATATGGCAAGCCGGTTTTGGCTTTCGCCGGCTCTTTAGAACGAGGCGTCGCGCTTGAGCACTGTTTTGATGCGGTGATACCGATCATTGATGAGCCAGTGACCCTTGAGGAGGCCATGAGGCGCGGTGGAGAATTTCTCGAAAGAGCTGCCGTTCGTGCTGCTAGGCTGCTACAGGTGAGGCCATCATTATGAGTCAAAAGCGAGTCGCGTTGTTGTTTTCAGGTCAAGGTGCCCAGACCGTCGGAATGGGCCGGGATCTTGCGTCGGCATTTCCCGTCGCAGCGGAAATCTTCCAAAAAGCTGATGAGATTTTAGGATATGAGTTGAGCAAGATCGCTTGGGAAGGACCAGAGACTGAGCTTACTCAGACCCGACATTGCCAGCCCGCCTTGTACGTGCACGGTCTGGCATGTCTGGCTGCGCTTCGGTCGGTGGCTGGAAATTTCGAAATGCATGCCTGCGCTGGCCTGTCCCTCGGGGAGTTTACTGCTCATGCGGCGGCGGGAACCTTCGCCTTTGATGCGGGGTTAAGGCTCGTGGCGGAGCGGGGCAGGCTCATGCAGGAAGCATGCGAGGCTAGCGCTGGCGGCATGGCGGCGATGATCGGCGGTGACGAATCAGCAGTGGTTCAACTTGCTTTCGATTGTGGAGTGGATGTTGCCAACTTCAATAGCACTGGGCAGATTGTGCTCTCCGGTGAAGTTGCAAAAATCGAGCAAGCGGTGGCGTTGGCGAAAGAGAGGGGCATCCGAATGGCAAAGGCCCTGAATGTCGCAGGCGCGTATCATTCGCGCTTGATGGAGCCTGCTGCGGATAAGCTTGGAGTGGCCCTTGCGCAGGTATCGATGCAAAAGCCTTCCTGCATGGTGATCTGCAATGTGGATGCCGAGCGGGTTTCCGAACCTGAGCGTGTTCGCGAGACGTTGCAGCGTCAGGTGACAGGCTCGGTACGCTGGACGCAGTCGATGGAGCGTCTGGTGGACGAGGAGAAGTGCAACTTATTTTTGGAGTTGGGCCCGGGCGGGGTTCTTGGGGGATTGTTATCTCGAACGCGCAAGGGCGTGACGTGTCTGCCCGTGACAGATCTCGCATCGATTGATTCGGCGGTCACCGCGCTTGCGGGCACCTAGAAAGGCACACACCGCCAGCGTGGGAAGCAATGCGTTTGTTTTCATGCGAGTCAAAGCACGCCTGCTTGTTTGAACGAAAACCATGGCATCCTGCCATTGTCCGGCGAACCTACGATGACGTGGTCGAGTAGCTGGACTTGAAGGAGTTTCGAAGCCTCTGCAAGACGGGTCGTTAAACGCCGGTCAGCTTCGCTCGGGGCGGGGTCGCCTGAGGGATGGTTGTGGACGAGCACAAATGCGAAGGCTGCGGCGGTGAATACGGGCTGAAAAATGTCGCGCGGATGCGCGATGCTCTCGTTCACTGTTCCTTTGGATATCTCTTCGACTCGCATGAGGTGGTATCGGGTATCCAGCAGTACGACTCGGAGTGATTCCTTGCAGAGCGCCCGCATCTCCATCCCCAGAAGCTGAAACACCCGCTCCGGCGAATCAATGCGCTCTCGGCGTACGCTCTCCTTGCAGAGGCGGCTGGCAAGCCCGAATGCCGCCACCAGCTGAATGGCTTTCGTCGTGCCAATGCCTTTGACCCGCTCCAATTCCCAGGCTGTGCACCGGCTGATGCTGCTGAGGGACCCATAGCGTTCAAGCAATCGTTCAGCGATCTCAATGGCACTGGGCTCGGAAATGCCGCTGCGCAACAGAATGGCAAGCAACTGTCTGTCAGAAAGCACGGCGCTACCGTGATGCTCCATTTGTTTGCGGGGATGTTCCTCCTCCCGCCTCAGCCTGTGATTGGCTTGATCCACATGAAAAGAATCGCATCACAAGGCGATAATAGCTCGATCTTCACAAATCATGGGGAGACTGAATTGCAGACGCGGGCTGATTCGGTTAGCGTCGCGCCCTATTCCTCCCAAATGAAAATCAATCGCAGACATTTTTTCTCCTCGTCCGCTGCGGCAATATCAGCTGCGGCACATTCCTCAAACGCCAGGTCCGCCGAACCCGGTGGCATTCAAATGGGGCTACCCGACTCAGTGGATCCGGGGTACCGGATTCGAAACAAGGGGATCCGTCACACGCTGATGGGCTGGTGCTGGAAACCGATGGATACTTTGGAGCTGGCGCGACACGCAAAGAAAATTGGACTCATTGGAATTGAGGGGGTCGACCGCAAATATTATACTTCGCTGAGGGAGATGGGGCTGGAGATCTCACTGGTCAGTTCGCACGGGTTCGCAAGCGGTCCATGCAATCCCCGGTTTCGCGAGGAGGTTGTTGCAAAATTAAACGAGGCGATTGATGTCGCTTCAGATGTGGGTTGTAAGAAGGTAATTACATTCACGGGAATGAAATTTGAGGGAATGGATCCTGACCGTGCGGCGCGTGACTGCGTCGATGTGTGGAAAACCGTGCTGCCGCACGCAGAAAAGAAAGGGATTACGCTGGTGCTTGAGCACCTGAATTCCCGCGATTCATCTCATCCTATGAAAGGGCATCCGGGTTACTTCGGCGATGATGTGGAGTTTTGCATCGAACTGATCAAGCGCGTAGGGAGCTCAAATTTTAAACTCCTCTTTGATATTTATCATGTGAGCATCATGAATGGCGATGTCATCCGCCGCTTTCGTATGCACAAGGATTTGATCGGACATGTTCACACCGCTGGCAACCCCGGTAGATGTGAACTGGATAGCCGACAGGAGATCTGTTACCCCGCAGTGATGAGGGCTGTGACTGAGGCTGGGTACCACGATTTTGTGGCTCATGAATTCATTCCGACTTGGTCAGACCCGATTCTTGCGTTGAGGCATGCCGCGATGGTTTGCGACGTGTGACAAGCATGTCGTAAGTTAGGTAGACGATATTGATCGCACTAAAGTTGTACTTACCTTGTCTGCCCGCTGATCGCACGGAACCGCTTTTCAGCAGCCTCTCTTGCGAGGTTAAGCGATGGGTCCTTTAAGGACTCCATCCTATCGAGAATCTGTGCGGCCAGTTGAGCTCGTGCTTTGGAAGCTTCCTCGCTCTGATCAGAGATGAGGTTTTTGGTTTCGTTCGGATCTACCGACAGATTGAAAAGCTCGTCGCGCCCTTCATTTAAGAAATCGCAGATGAGCTTCCAGCGGGGAGTCCGGATCGTACGCATGTGAGTATGCGACTGGTGTTTTGTGGAGTATTCCGCGTACAAAGTTTCGTCCCAGTCGGTTGCCTTACCTCGCAACAGGGGTTCAATATTGCGCCCGCGCACCGGCGCATCGGCGGGAATTTTTCCGTGCGCAATTGCGGCAAAAGTGGGCAACCAATCCAGATGCGTGATGGTGTGTTCATTCACCGAACCCGGCGCGATAACCCCGGGCCATCGTACAATCATGGGCACGTGCAGTGAGGTGTCGAACATGTT
>JBILLC010000216.1:0-4816 GCA_044376275.1 Chthoniobacteraceae bacterium
TCACCCTCGCAGTCCTTCTCCTGGTGATCGTAATCAAAGAGTATCTTTTCCGCAGAGTTCTTGTGAAGAGCGCCGAAATCGGAAGCCGTGCAATGGCCTCCGATGCTTGGCATCACCGGGCAGACGCGATAACCTCGTTCGGCGCGTTTATAGGAATTTCCATCGCGCTGATCGGGGGACCCGGATACGAGTGTGCGGACGACTACGCAGCTTTGCTAGCCTGCGGGGTCATCGCTTTCAACGGGATTCGAGTGCTCGGGCCCGCGCTCAACGAAGCGATGGACACCGCTCCCGATCCAGAAATTGAACGTGCCATCCGTGCAGTGGCGAACGCAGTTGAGGGAGTGGAGGGCATCGAGAAATGCAGGGTCCGGAAGATGGGACTTGAATTTTACGTCGATATACATGTGCTGGTTGACGGCGATTTGCCCGTGCGTGCGGGACACTCGATCGCGCATGCGGTAAAAGACGGGGTAAGATCACAGGTGCGCGCGATCGCAGACGTTCTGGTTCATATCGAGCCGTCAGACCACGAATGAGCAACCATTGACTGAGGCAAACGCTTGAACCTGTCACCGCACCCGATCAAGCGGGAGAAACTGCTGCTTGCAGCGCTATTCTTCCTTCAGGCGCACGCCATTTCGTTGTGGTTTGTGCCTTTCAGTAGCGTGCTTACCGCTCACAACTTGGAATGGATGGTGCCTTGGGCATTCGCCGCAAGCGCGGTTGCAGCGTTGATTTCTCCAATGCTTACCGGGACTCTCGCCGATCAACATATTTCCGCCACGATTCTGCTGAGGCGACTTGCGTTGTGTATTGCATTTTTTCTCACGCTAACATTTTGGGCGATTGAGCACAGTTGGCACCCCGGATGGATTCTCGCCTTGATCCAATTGCAGCACTTGTGTTCCGCGCCTTCCTGGGGCCTCACCACGCAGCTTGTGCTCGCAAAACTACCGGACCCAAGTCGCGAATTCGGGCCGCTTCGAGTATGGGCCACATACGGATGGATGGCAGGAGGGTTGCTTGTGAGCCTTGGCCTTTCAGCAGACTCATCCACTGTGTCTGGGTTCGCTTCTGCCACTATCTGGATAGCGGTCGCAGCCTTCACATTTCTCATCCCCGCCCCGAAGCCATCATTCACCCACACCTCGAAGTCGTGGCGATCGCTACTCGGGTTTGAGACCTTTGCGCTCTTGAAACATCCAAGACACCGTAGCGTGTTCATATCTGCCGGGTTGCTGAGCATCCCTCTCGCAGCATTTTATCCTTACGCACCTCTGCAATTAAAGGAACTTGGACTATCCAAAACCAGCGCGTGGATGTCCTTGGGACAAATCACCGAGGCCATGAGCATGTATTTGCTCGCTCCTTTACTGTCGCGTCTAAGACTTCGAACGCTATTCATCGCGGGGCTTGTAATTGGAATTCTTCGGTATCTGCTTTTGGCAACAGACACCATTTTTAACGTGGTCGTGGGGGTTTTTCTACACGGCGCCTGCTTCACGCTGTTTTTCATTCCGGGCCAGATCTACATCGAAAGCCAAGTTGACCCGTCCATGCGATATCGCGCACAGGCGCTACTCACGCTTCTGATTGGCGGCTTTGGAAACCTATTTGGTTATCTTGGCTGTGGGTGGCTTTACTCATCCTGCGCGTTTGCCAGCGGAGGTCACTGGCAGCTTTTCTGGAATGTTTTGGCGGGCTCGATTGTCGCTGTCGCGATTTATTTTGTTCGCTCTTACGGAACCTCCTCATTAAACGCCTCTGAGGCGCTCGCGGCGCAACCCGAGTCCGCCACTACGAACTAATCACCCGCCGCCCCTGCCGCAAAACTTCTCGCGCCGGATCAATCGCATCAAGTAAATCACCCTCAATCGGACTTGGCTCGCCCTCAATCAATGATGCGAGAATTTCCCCAGCCATTCCCGACCACACCGCACCTCTGGATCCCATGCCAAGGCAAGTGAAGAGACCCGGCAATCGTGGAATGTCGGAAAGTCGCTCCCAGTGGTTCGCCCTTGATTCAATCGGGTAAGCGTCAACAAGCTGACCAATGATAGGCAGTCGATCTGCGCTGAGAGAACGGAAACCCACCCGGCCACCCACGACAAAGGAAAGATCCGGGACTGATCGGCCAGGCATTAATTTCGGGAATCGGTTGAGATTTTGAATGGTTGACGACTCAATCACAGAGCCATCGTCGACTCCAAAATCATACGTTGCCCCAAGCGAGCAAACACCGTTGATACCGGGAGTGAGGTAACCATCGCCGCATATCACCGTGCGTTTATCCATCAGGTTTTCGCAGCGCAGGTGTGTGACTTGTCCTCTTACTTTTTTCAAGCGCAGATACTGTGACTGCTTAAAGTTAGTCGCCTCAAATCCATTTGCAATGACCACGACTGATGCCTCTGCTATCAACCCCGATTCCCTGCTGAATACCTGCCACTGATTCTCTTGTTGCGCTAATTGAAAAACTTGTTGGCCAAACAGCAGGCGCACACCGTCCACCGCGAGGCGTGTTTCACAAAGCGATGGAGGATTCACCCAACCCGCGCCTGGGAAGAAAAGGGCACCCCTTGTTGCGCTTGCCGCACCGGAAATTTTCACAACTTCCTCCGCATCGATGTAACGGACGTAGTCGGAGGGGTATTGATGGATTCGCAGCAGATCTAAAAACGCCTCCTCCTGATGCTCGTCACTTGCCAACTGAATCACGCCGCAGGGTTCCCAACGCACCGACGGTGAACTCCGATTCAGCTCAGCAATCTCACGCAGCAACTGCAAAAAACTTGCCCGAGAAAGGCGTGAGGCAAAGCTGTCGTCTTTTGAGAGCATCGGCGAGATAACCGCAGAAAGATTTCCCGAGGCACCCTGTGCGACTCCCTCACGCTGATCAATCACCAGGACCTCCCATCCCCGTCGTGCAATTGCGACTGCAACGGATGTCCCAGCTAGTCCTGCTCCAAGGATCACCGCGCGTTTAAGTCGAGCACGATGCTTTGGTTTAATGCTGACTTCGCGGAGCTCTGAAACCGGTTGCTTGGATGCAGCAAATTTGCCTCGCCACTCGACTGTATTCTGTGTGCCAATTTTGATGACACGGCCAAGAAATCCCCTCGCTTCTATTGTTTTGAGGAAGGCATTCACACAAAGGCGGTGCGTGTTTTTGGGGGTGATCCACAGATTCAAGCGTGCGCCACTTGCAGCCATCCTCGCAAAGGCAAGACTCAACCATGCGCCTTCGTCCGGTTGTTTCTCCAAGTCAACTTCTGAAAAGATCCAGTCCACTCTTGCCCTGAGACGAGGCAAATAAAACTTTGCCTGCCCGAAGCAAAGAGTCAGAACCACACGTCCAGCACCGAGTTTCAGCCGATGCAACCCCGGGAGCGCGGGTGGCCATTGCGCACGCAATTCATGAATGCAGGATCGAACCTCGGATCCGCCTTGATCTAAATCAACCCTGCAAACGTAGTCCTCGCTGTACGCAATGTAATGAAGCGTTGAATCACAAGTTTTCCTCGCCAACCACCGATCCAAAAACCGTAAAAATCTTTTACCGTCTCCGAATTTGGCATCGAGCGCCACATAGCGGCTCCGCTCGGAGTCCATGCTGCGCGACTCATTATCGCTTGCCACCCTGACAAATCTGATTCCCGCGTCAGGCATGGAGCGCCAATCTTAACGCTGCAATTCAATCTGCGAAACGGCCTCGTCGCCTGAGGCAACGCGGCCGCTCACAGGCAGCCTCTCAATAGGCACAACGTCAGGAAGCGGTGTGTCCGGATTCGAAGCGCCCAATGCCTCAAACTTTCGAGCTGAAGCTAAAACCCGAGTTTCAAAAGACCCGTTTGCCCTGTTGAACTGTTCGACGGCGTTTCCAAGGCTTCCCCCAAGTTTCACCAAATGCCCCGCAAAATCCCCAAGCCGCTTGTGCAGCTCTTTACCCAATGCGCTGATGTCCGCAGCATTTCGAGCCACTGCCTCCTGCCTCCATCCAAAGTGGACCGCTCTTAAAAGCGCAATCAATGTGGTTGGGCTCGCCAGAATCACACGCTTTTCCGCGGCATAACTGATGAGTTCAGGATCCTCCTCGAGCGCCGCACTGAAGAAGACCTCACCGGGCAGGAATAAAACGACGAATTCAGGGGCGGACTCAAATTGCTCCCAATAAGCTTTTTTCGAAAGTTGATCCACGTGGGTGCGCACTTGGGAAGCGTGCCTCGCCATTGATTCCCGGCGCCTGCTCTGCTCGGTGCTTTGCACAGCCTCGAGGTAACCCATCAATGGAACTTTCGAGTCCACCACAACGTTGTTTCCACCTGGAAGAATGACGCGCATATCGGGCCGCAAACGTCCATCAGCAGTCTCCACAGACTCCTGTTCAATAAAATCGCAGTGCGCGAGCATGCCGGAAAGTTCAACCACGCGGCGAAGCTGAATTTCCCCCCACCGACCGCGCACAACCGGAGATTGCAACGCCTTCACAAGATTCGCGGTCTCCATCCTCAGCGCCCGCTGGGATTCGTCCATGGCGCCCATCAGCGAACGCAGCCCCTCGTAAGCTCCTATCCGGTTTTTCTCAAGCTCACCAATTTTCAAGTCCACCGCCGCTAGCTTCTCCTTCAGCGGCCCGACCAGATTCGAAATCGACTGCTCCTTGGCGTCTAATTCCGCCTTTGCGCCATCCGTCGTGCGAGCCATCCGTTCCTGCGCGATTTCCAAAAACGTCTGATTGTTTGCACGCAAAGCTTCGGCGGAGAGCGAGCGGAAAGCATCCTCCATCCTCTGCTTGGCTTCCTCGAAAACCAAA
>JBILLC010000499.1:0-2587 GCA_044376275.1 Chthoniobacteraceae bacterium
CAGCCATGAGCCGCTGTGGGAAGCCGGGCTTCCATTCATGCAAAAACGCGAGTTTTTTCGGATGCGTCCGGCATGCGATGAGCAGCTCGCGATGCAGCATCGCATCGCCGTCTCCAGCGATGATCAAGCGTGCGTCGACTGAAAGAATTTTTGGGACAAGTGGGAGAAGCAGGTCGAACCCTTTCTGGTCCGCAAGACGGCCCAGCATCACGTAAACCGGAGCTTCTGCACCCGCATCGAGTCCGGCCTCTTCAAGTAGAGCGGCACGGCATTTCGTTTTTCCGGTTGGTTCGTCGACGGAGAACGTGGCGGCGAGTTTCGCGGTGTTTCCTGGATGCGACGGGTTCCATCTCGCGGGATCCACGCCGATGGGAACGCTGATTAAATCCGCCGCGCGCGAGCGGAGCGGGCCCTCCAGACCGCAGCCTTTTGGCGAGTGCAAGATTTCCTCGCGATAGCGCCTGCTCACAGTGGTCAGCGCGTCCGCTGATAGGATGCCGCCTTTCAGCAGGTTGAGCGAACCGTAAAACTCCAGTCCAGATGGAGTCATCCAGTGCGGCGGAAGATTCGTGAGTTGAAAGTCGAGGCCACAGAAGTTGCCCTGAAAAGCAACGTTGTGGAGTGTCAACACCGTGCGGATCGGCAGGCCCTGATTCTTTACCAGAACCGGTACGAGTGCGGTCTGCCAATCATGCGAGTGAATCACGGACGGTGTTGGATCCATGCGCTTGGCCAATTCCACAACTGCCTTCGAGAAAAAAATGAATCGCTCCGAATTGTCTTCAAAGGGTGCGTTTGTCTTCGGGTCGCCATACAGTCCCGCGCGGTTAAACAGCGCATCGTTGCGAATGAGCAGCAGTTGAGTGCCGTCCTCAAGCGTTCTGTCAAAAATCGAGGCGCGCAGCGTTTTCTCGCCAACCACCACGTCGAACTCCACCTCCAAAGGTTCGGCGTCCACGAGCAAATTTGGATAAGCGGGCAGGGCGACGGCAGCATCGTGTCTCTGCGCCGAAACTACCCGCGGTAACGAGGCTATGGTCTCGCCTAGACCTCCTGTCGAGGCGAGCGGAGCAATTTCACTGGCGGCAAAAAGGATCGTCATGTTTGTGGTGTGAACGCTTCAACAAAATTGGGCGGCTTTGGAAACGTCCCTTGAATCCGCCGTACCCATAAAAGCGTCCCGCGGGTTTCTAGACGTAATCTTGGGAGGCTACTCCATGAAAATCGGGCAAGGCGAGTGATATGACACGCAGCCCTCAAAACTGAACCGTGTGGCATTAACGCATCGCGATGAGCGTGCAGATTTACCGCGTTGACAGATCAGGCACGCCGGTCTCCAGCGTGTTTGCACCTCTACTGTCCTCGTGCGCGAGGCTCGCGGTCTTTGGTCGTGGCCTGCCCTGGTTGGGTGACAAACGGCCCGCCTTGTAATGGTGCAGCGTCGGAGAAAGCGACGTCCGGCATTTCGCTCGGCTTGCCACCGAGGGGGAAATCCTTGCGGAGGGGAAAGAATGGATAACCCTCCCACATCAGGATGCGGCGCAAGTCAGGGTGCCCCGCGAATCTTAGCCCGTACATGTCGTAGGCCTCGCGCTCATGCCAGTCTGCAGTCGGCCAAACGCTGGAGACCGTGGGTACTTCCATTGCGTCCTCGGAAACCTGAATCTTGATTCGCAGCCACTCCCCCTTGGTCGTGCTGTAGAGTTCGTACGCAAGTTCGAAGCGCGGATCCACGCCGAATTGATCGATTCCCGCGATGTCCAGCAGCATGTCAAAGCCCAGCTCTGTTTTGGCGTAAGACGCGATTTCGGCGATCGCTTTTGGATCGAACGTCAGGGTGGTTTCACCGCGGAATTCTTTTTTCTCGAGAACCTTGAATTTGCTTTCCAGTGCGGAAATTGCGGCTTTCGGGGAGTGGCTCATAACAGTTCGGTGGTGAAAAGAGGGTTGTTCACGGTGAGTCCAATCAGGACTCTCAGACGCGAGGGCGATGAAACGTCAGGCGGACACGTCGTCGAACAGCGCGCGCTTTTGCTCAAGAAAAGAGTGTTCCTTTTCAATTTTGCGTTGGAGACGCATCAATCCCTCCAGCAGCGCCTCTGGCCGCGGCGGGCAACCGGAAATGTAGATGTCGACCGGCACCAGATGGTCTATCCCCTGCAGTACAGAATAAGAGCGGTACATGCCGCCGCTCGAAGCGCAAGCGCCCATCGCGATGCACCATTTCGGTTCCGGCATCTGATCCCAGATGCGTTTTACAGCGAGCGCCATTTTGTAAGTCACCGTTCCCGCGACGATCATCACATCGCTTTGTCTTGGGGAGAACCGCATGACCTCCGACCCGAAACGCGCAATGTCAAAGCGTGAACTCGCCGAGGCCATCAGCTCGATGGCGCAGCAGGCCAGCCCCATGGGCATGGGCCAAAGAGAGTTCTTACGCATCCAATTCATCGCGGCGTCGAGCCGGGTGAAAATGATGTTTCCCTCGATTTTAGAGTCGTAGGCGACTGGTGCTAGTTGGGCCATGCCAACAAACCTAGGAAAGCATTTGGCAGCGGCAAGCTCGAAACAGAAAAACCTTAACAAA
>JBILLC010000218.1:0-4796 GCA_044376275.1 Chthoniobacteraceae bacterium
TTGACAGACTGGGGATGCACGCGAAATACGGGCGGGTTCCGCCGGATCTGCACCCCGTAAACCCAGCCACGATCGCTTCCCGCGCGCAGTGCGGCGTCTTTCGAATACTGAAACTCGATGGAATGTCTGTTACCCTCGGGGAGATAGACCTGAACGGGGATCCATCCGCTTTCGCCTGAGATGACAAGCGGCTGGCCGCTCACTGCGTTCATCGCGGTTTTCCCGTTCAAGAGGCATTTCAGCGTGTCTTTGCCCGCTTCGCTGGAAACCATCCACCAGAAGGTCATGAGGGCAGGACCTTTTGCAAAAAAGCGTACCGAGCTTGAAAGATTGTCGGCCACAAGCCCGCTGACGGCGACCGGCCCGAGCTCGCCGTCGAAGCGTTTCGCCATCGTTCCAGTCCAGGGAGCAGTGGCAGTTGTGAACATTGTACGGTTCTCGTCGAGCCCAACGCTAAGCGATACGTACGGTAGCTCGATGCGCACATTGAGAACACCTTCCGCTTTCGCGCTCGCTGTGGCGACCGCCAGCTTGATATTCCACTCACCCGCCTCGGTTGGAGTGCCGCTAAAGGTCATGCGCGCCGCATCGAAGAGAATACCGGGTGGAAGCGGGGCGGGCGTTTCGCTTATCCGCACCCCGGAGTCCAGACTAAGCGAGTAGCTGAAGAGCTGGCCCACAATGCCGCTTGCTCTCGTGATGCTTGGTAACAGAGGCGTGCTCACGGTATTGGAAATCGCGCCTGAAAGCTGGTACTCGCCCACGGATCCGTACGCGGAATATCCTGTTGTGTAACCTGCGGCTGGCCGTACGCCGGTTGACGCCGAGCGGACCACCAGCCAGTAGGTTCCCGCAGGGACGCTGCGGCTCAAGGACGCTCCCAGTGAGTCCGCAGGATTTGAGAAAGCCAGCGTCGCGCCTGTCCCGTCTTTCAACTCGAGCTGCGTGTCAATGTTGGCAAAAATATTAGCCAGCGGACGAATCGTCGCGCTGACAGTCCCCCCCGTGGTGCTGAACTGGTGCAAATCTCCCGCATCGGAGCGCCTGATGAGTCCACTGACGTTAAACGTGCCGTTGATGATGGGCAGCGAGCGGATCGCGTCACTGATGGTGGTCCCGATGACCGCGTCCGCACGATACCCGACTCCGTTCAAGTCGCGAGAGATCATGTACAGATCGTCCTCGGTATTATTGGCTCCCGCATACTCGCCCTTGCTCCATTGGGTGACGTTTTTCGAAAAGGGCGCACCCATGATCGGGCCCCAGCTCGTGGGCACGCTCATGTCGCCGCCATGGCCCGTGTAGTACGCGCCACCGCCGGTCGTACCGTCGTGGCCTAGTCCGAAGGTGTGCCCCACCTCATGTGAAATCGTGTCCGTCGCGGACTTGACTCCGGCGTTGAAAACCCAGCACGGCACCGTGGATGAAAAAACTCTGCCGGAATTGCTCCATGAGTTCATGTAAGCCACGCCGCCCGAGCCAGGAGCCGCCGTGCTCGTGGGAGTGACGATGACCCACATTCTCCTGCCCGGCGGCTTCGCGTTGTATTCCGATAGATTGGTTGTGATGGTTAGGTCGAATGGCGCGAAATCCTCTGCGACCGACCGAATGATCACTCCCACCTGCTCGGACGTGAAATTTGACGGCGCAGCCGAAATCAGTTTCCCTCCATTCCAAGCTGGGTCGGTGATTTGCGCGCCGTCGAAATCGACATAAACGACACCTTTGGCGCCCGGACGCGTGTTGATTAATGGAATGGCAGCGCCCTGCGCAATCGTGGCCGCCGTTGCACTTGTGTCGGCAAGTTCCGCGGTGCTTGTCGGAGACACCCTGTATTTCGTGCACATGAGCGCCTCCAAAGGTCTTTCGACCATCACAATTTGCCCGGACCCCTCGGTGGTGATTTCGTATGCAAGATCCAGCTTCGGAAACAGAATGAACCCGCCGATTTGGTCGAAGTTCGTATTGAGCGCAAAAGTGCCCTCCACGCCCTCGAGTTCCCCGCCCAAGCGTAACCAGCCCGCATCCTCCTTTCTGAGTGCAATCTGCGCGGCGAAGTCTTCACCATCAAATGCGGGTAGTGTGATCCGATCGCCGGCCGCGAATCCGCGCCAGGCCGCGAGGCTGGGTCGGTACAGGTGCATGACACGACCGCGGTCGGTATGCGGATTGATCGCCGCGCGGACGGCCGGCAACCTTTCGCCCTCGACTTGCGGCACGCCGGACTTGCGGACCACGGCGAAAACGCGAGCCGCCGCAGCGCTTTTAGCGTTAGACGCCGTAGACGCTTGGGATGCTGATTCAAGTGGGGCACCCGAATCCGGCCTCTTGTCTTGATGAAATGGGGTGTGCGCCAAATCCCCTGCCTCATTTTGCGCTGTAGTGGAGACGTCACCTCGCTCCTTCTCTGGTGCCGTCGAGTCCGCTAAGTACATACTCACGCTCGCCACCAACACCAACCCGAGCATGAGACCGCTGCCTCTGGTCACATCGAGTTTCATAGTTTTGCTCCGAGGGGGGTTAAATCCTCTATGATTCCTTAAGCATCAGCCATGCCAACTGCCTCGCAGCTA
Source organism: Chthoniobacteraceae bacterium (assembly GCA_044376275.1). GTDB lineage: Bacteria > Verrucomicrobiota > Verrucomicrobiia > Chthoniobacterales > Chthoniobacteraceae > Chth-196. The sequence continues at coordinate 2,574 of JBILLC010000218.1, forward strand.
ATAAAACCGAGGAAGACCTCTGTACGCGCGGCTTTTGACTCCCGGTGCACGCTCTCATATTTGAGAAAAAAACAATATGCTTTCGCATTTTCGAGAAACCAACTAAAACTTGCAAGCTATTGCAATACAGCAATTCACAGTTGTAAAAAGCAGCAAAAGAGAGCGTGGAGCAAAAGCAGTTAGATTGCGGTGATTCGTCTTTACCTTTGAAACCACTGGATTCTTTGGCGTCTTTCAAACGCTGCCCGTGTGACGCATGTTTTGACTCCGCTTCCATTCACCCCATCCATCCCCATGTCACTGTCGCATCTGTTTCACATCCACCACGAACCCACCTCGCATCCTGACGTTGTGCTGATCGGGGCCGGGATCATGAGCGCCACGCTTGGGGTCATGCTGAAGGAATTGCATCCCGCCCTTAAGATCGAGGTGTATGAGCGGCTCGATGTGATCGCAGGCGAAAGTTCCGATGCATGGAACAATGCGGGGACGGGGCATTCAGCGTTCTGCGAACTCAACTACACGCCGCAGCGTGATGACGGAACCATTGAAACCGCCAAGGCGCTCAAAATTGCTGAGGCCTTTGAAGTATCAAAACAATTCTGGGCATATCTTCTCGAACAAAAGCGCATTTCGAATCCGCGTTCTTTTGTAAACGCCGTGCCCCACATGAGCATCGTGTGGGATGACAATGTCGCTTACCTCAAAAAACGGTTTGAGTTGCTGCGTACATCACCTCTTTTCGCGGGGATGACTTACACCGAAGACAAGTCACAAATCGAACAGTGGATTCCTCTGATGACAGAGGGGCGCGATCCAAAACAACCGCTTGCAGCGACCCGGATGGAGGGCGGAACAGACATGAATTTTGGCGCGCTAACGCGCGCATTGTTCACACACCTTCAGTCGTTACCCGGCGTTTCAGTGTATCTGGAATACGAGGTCACGTTCATTGAGAGGCGTCAAAAGGACGCCCACTGGGAACTCGAGGTGCTCGACCGAAACACCGATCACAAACGCACGCTGGAGACAAAGTTTCTTTTTATCGGCGCAGGCGGCGGATCGCTTCCGCTTCTGGAGGAAACCGAGATTCCCGAGGCGGAGGGTTATGGCGGTTTTCCTGTCAGCGGCCAATGGCTCGTGTGCCAGAACGAGGAAGTGATCCAGCGGCACGCAGCCAAGGTCTACGGCAAGGCCGAGGTGGGTGCGCCGCCGATGTCGGTGCCGCACTTGGACACGCGCATCATCGACGGCAAAAAAGCGCTGCTTTTCGGACCGTATGCCGGCTTCTCCACAAAATTTCTCAAGCACGGTTCACTCCTCGACCTACCCGAGTCGCTCCAGATCGATAACATTTTTCCGATGGTTGCCGCCGGGCTTCACAATTTGCCTCTGACAAAATATTTGATCGATCAAGTCAGGCAGACCCCTGAGGACCGGCTTGAAGCGCTTCGCAAATTTGTTCCCACCGCGAAAATGGAGGACTGGGTTTTGGAAGAGGCCGGACAACGGGTGCAGATCATCAAGAAAGACCGTGACGAAGGCGGCAAGCTTGAGTTTGGAACGGAGATCGTTAGTTCTGCGGACGGCTCAATTGCGGCGCTGCTTGGTGCTTCGCCGGGCGCCTCAACGGCCGTCTCAATCATGCTTGAGTTGTTGCAAAAATGTTTTGCTCAACAAATGAGCACTCCCGAATGGCAGGCAAAGATCAAAGCCATGATACCCTCATGGGGCCGTTCCCTCGCAAAGGATGCCGAGTTGTGCGCGCACACTCGTGCCAGAAGCAACGCGATCTTGCAAATGAGCGCCGATTGATCCGGTGCCCGCCATTCTCTTCCACCACAAATTTCATGAACAACACCGATTGGATCCAACAACTACGCGAAGTCCATGGCCGCGGAATACTCGCGGCGAAGACCGGTCGACGCTCACCTCAAAGCATGTTCAGTCCGCAGGATGTCGAGTTTCTCCACTCGATAGGATGTTCTGCGCAGGAGTTGTTTGATTTCGTTGACGATTATCTTAGCGACGGCGAGCCAGATTTGGAGGAGGTCACCGAGGTGCAGGCGATCCGGCGGGATTATTTTCTAAATGTCATGGGCGGGATCGGCACTGACCGTGTTGTGCCGATGGCAGAACTGCCGGCGAAAAGCGCAGCCATCGATGGAATATCATGGCTGCCCAGATTGATTGTGAAAGCGCGCTTAAAGCTCAGGGGTGAGA
>JBILLC010000219.1:0-4791 GCA_044376275.1 Chthoniobacteraceae bacterium
CGTCCAGATGCGGAGTGACTGCTTCTTGCCCCTCCTGAAACCCCGCGTCCGCGTAGCCCTGATCATCGCTCAAGATCATTAGCACATTAGGCCGTACTGCGGCGCTGTCCGCTGCTTGAATGTGAATAGACAAGACGTGGCAAAAAAGAAGCACCGGCAATTGTAGAAATTGAAATGCGAAAAAGTGCGGACGTGTGATGAGAGGCAGGCGGGTATGATTTAAAAAAAACGTGAATGCATGACTAGCTGGTTTAAAAGAATGCTGCGCAGCATCAAAAAAGTGACTTTGCGCAGGTGCGTCATTTTCCTTTTCGTATGGGTTTGATCTGCGAAGCGATCACCTCCTCCGATTCAAAAATGTGCCCTTGATCCGCTGTGTCCTCGATCCACGAGTTCAACAGCGCGCGCATGCGCTGCAATGCCGCCTGATGCTCCTGGGTTTTTGATTCGACGAGATTCCGGACCTCATGGGGGTCGGCCTCCAAGTCGTAAAGCTCTTCCTCCGGCATGTTAGGCTGGCAGAGGGTTTCCTGTTCGGTTGTCAGCTTGCCCTGCGCATGAAGTTCCTTGAGCAGATTCCAAACTGGATAGGAACGTTCCTTGTAGGCGTTGGGTTGGAGGAAAGGTCGGTCGGGTGTGAAATTGTGAATGTAACGGTACCGCGCGTCGCGGACCGCTCTGATGCGAAAGACGGTTTCATCGCAGCGGTCGCGCGCGCCAAAAACGCATGTCCTTTCTAGCTCGGCATGATCACCCAGAAAATTTCGGCCCTGCATTTTTGCGGGTTTCACCGTGCCGGCGACGGCGAGTAGGGTTGGAGCGATGTCGATGGCTTCGATGAATCGGGAATCCACTTTACCGGGCGAGATTTGTTTTGGAGTGCTGAAATTTTTCGGCCAGCGGATTATCAGAGGAATGTGCAGTCCCTCCTCGTAGCAGAATTGTTTGCCGCGTACGTGGGCCTCGCCATGGTCACTCATGAAGAGCACGATGGTGTTTTCGGCAAGACCAGCAAGTTTGAGTTCTTCGAGTACAATTCCTACTTTCCGATCCAGCTCCAGCACGTCATCGAGGTACGCTGCCATGTCGGCGCGGGTGGTTGGGTGGTCGGGATAATATGGCGGCAGGGTGATTTTTTGCGGATCGGTTTTTCCCGTGGGATGAAACGGCCGGTGGGTTTCGTGGAAGTTGATCTGCGCGCAAAACGGCTGGTGTTTCGTTAGGTCATCCCATTTTGCAGACTCGAATGCGGTGCCTTCGAAGCTGAAATTCCAGTCGGTTTTTCCACTGCCTTTGAAACCAAAGGAGGCGGGCAGCTCGGTTAGGTTTGCGGTGAAGTAACCTACGGTTTGAAGCCAGCAGGGGACTGGTTTGACACCCCCGGGCAGGATGTATCCATCGCCTCGGTGCGAGCGGTGGTTGTGTGCGCCGATCGTGGTTTGATACATCCCGGTCATGAATGCGGACCGGCTCGCTGAGCACACGGGAGCCGTTGTGTAGGCGCGCGTGTAGCGAACCCCCTCGGAGGCGAGCCGGTCGAGGTTCGGGGTGTGCACCTCCTTGTTCCCATAACAGCTCATCGCCGGACCCAAATCTTCTGCGATGAGCCACAGGATATTCGGCCGTTCTGCCCCGTGGACAGCCTGCATTGCCAAAGGCACCAGTAGGCAAAGACTGAGATTGAAGGGAAAGATAAACTTTAGCATTGGGTGATTCATGGGTGGGCGCCCGACTCGGTTGAGACGGTGCGCGCGACGCGGTGGTTTTGGATCTCGGTGAAACACCAGCATCCTCCAAAAGTTATCCCGTCAAAGCAGGGGCCATGCATTCCATTGGTCGGTGACGAGGGGCCAGCCGGGGACAGACACTTCTTGAACCTGTGAATGCGGCGATGCTCGGTTTGCTGGCTGTAAGTTGGAATCGAGCCCTCCAGCGGCGTTTGGATGCGGGACTATGAATGCCTTTGGAGGGAGCTCGAATAGAGACGTTGAAATGCCTCTGCTTTTGGCTTTTTTGATCGCTGTTTCGCAGCCCCACACGCGACGCCGGTATCGTGCCGCTGATCAGGCGAGTAGCGCTTTGATGACTTTGCAGGGTTCGACACCGGTGAGTTTGAATTCGAGTCCAGATACGCGGTATGTCAGCTGCTCGTGATCGATTCCAAGACAATGCAGAATAGTGGCCTGCAGATCCGCCACGTGCACCTCGTCTTCGACCACGTTGAAACCCATTTCATCGGTGGCGCCGTAGGTGATTCCGCCGCGGATTCCCCCGCCGGCCATCCACATCGTGAAAGCCTGAGGATGGTGGTCGCGGCCCATGCTGCGGCCAAGCGAGACGCTGGATTCAACCATGGGCGTCCGGCCGAATTCACCGCCCCATACCACCAGCGTGCTGTCGAGTAGTCCGCGTTGTTTTAGATCTTTCAGGAGTGCGGCGCTCGCCTGATCCGTCGCCTTGGCATTGTTCCTCACATTGCCCGAGACATTGGTGTGTGCATCCCAACCCTCATGATAGACATTAATGAAACGCACGCCGCGCTCAACCATGCGCCGAGCCAGCAGACAAGCCCGCGCAAACGAGGGGGTTTTCGGATCACACCCATACAGCTCCAGCGTCGCGGGGGCCTCCTTGGAAAGATCCATGAGCTCGGGTGCCGAGGATTGGAGCCGGTAGGCCATTTCGTAATTCGCAATCCGGGTTGCGATCTCGCCATCGCCATCAATCTGCAGGCGCCGGTGGTTCATTGCATTGATGAGCTCAACGGTGTCAAGCTGGGTGGTGGAATGCACGCCCTGCGGGGTGCTGACATTCAGGATCGGATCGCCCGTGTTGCGGAACCGGGTGCCGGAATGCACGCTTGGGAGGAAGCCGCTGCTCCAACACGCCGCCCCGCCGCTAATCCCGCTTCCAGTGCTCATCACGACAAACGCAGGTAAATCGCGCGTCTCGGCGCCGAGCCCGTAGGTGATCCACGATCCCATGCTTGGCCGGCCGGGTTGCGAGAACCCGGTGTTCATGTAGATCTGAGCGGGAGCATGGTTGAACTGGTTTGTGCGGCAGGATTTGATCACGGCGATTTCATCAATCACGGTGGCGAGATTCGGGAGCATTTCAGAGAGCTCCGTTCCGGACTGGCCGTGTTTACCAAAGCTGAACTGTGGTCCAAGCACCGCTGCGTCAGGCCGGATAAAAGCGTAGCGCTGCCCGCCGATGACCGATGGCGGAAGCGGCTTGCCTTCATATTTGCTGAGCATGGGCTTGTGGTCAAAGAGCTCGAGCTGCGAAGGGGCCCCTGCCATGAAAAGATGAATAACCGCCTTGGCTTTTCCTGGTTGATGAGGCGCGAGCATCCCGCCGGTCGCTTCCGCACTCGCGCGGGAGCCCATGGCCGCAGGGGCCAGTAGCGAGGCAAGGGCGGCCTTCCCCACGCCGATCCCGCATTCTTCGAAAAAGTGGCGCCGAGTGATTTGTTGCGTGTTCATGGGTGCGTGATGGTTTCGTCAAAGTTAAGGGCGGCGCGGGCCACCGAGCTCCAGAGTGCCTCGCCTTCGAGGGGAACCGTGCGCTGTTTTTCCAAAAACCGATTGAGGAGCGCAATCTCCTCGGCTGCGGGAGGCCGCGTCACACAGCGGCGGAAAAGATTTTGCACGCGATCCTGATCCGAAGCGGATTCTGCCATGACAGCTTTTGCCATTGCGGTGGAGGCTTCGACAAACATCGTGTCGTTTAACAAAGTGAGCGCCTGCAGCGGGCTGTTGGAAACCTCGCGCTTTGCGAGGCAAGCTTCGCCGGTGGGCGCGTCAAAAGTCGTTGCCATTGCGAACGGCGCGGTCCGCTTTGTGAATGTGTACAGCGTGCGGCGGTAGCGGTCCTCGCCTTCGCTGGTTTTCCACTCAAATTTTCCATACGTGCCCTCAGTTGTGACGCTAGCCGGTTGCGGTGGATAAACACCGGGACCGCCCATTTTTGAAGACAACACGCCGGCCGCTTTCAATGCCGAATCCCGGATGATTTCCGCGTCCAGCCTGAATCTTGAGCCCCGTGCGAGCAGGATGTTTTTAGGATCCCGCTGCGCGAGTGCCGGTGTGACCTTGGAGGACTGGCGGTAGGTGTGGCTGGTGACAATGAGCTTATGCAGCTTTTTGAGCGACCATCCCTCCCGCACGAACTCGAGTGCGAGCCAGTCCAGCAACTCGGGATGCGAAGGCGGGTCGCTCTGGTAGCCAAAGTCCTCGAGAGATACGACAAGGCCCCGTCCGAAGAACGCCTGCCATTGTCGGTTGACTGTGACCCGCGCCGTCAGTGGGTTTTCCGGCGCGAAAAGCCAGCGGGCGAGTGTCAGGCGGTTGGCTGGTGCGCCGCTGGGAAGGGGTGGTAGAAATGCAGGCACTGCGGGCGGGACCTCCTCCTTGGGTTGGAGGTATTCGCCGCGGTGGTGCCGGCGGGTGGGGCGCGGGTTGTCAGCGGGTCGTTCTTGCAACACGAGGGTGGATTGGCCGCGCGGAATGCTCCGGCGAAGCGCGAGCAAGGGTGCGGCGGCATCTTTCATCTCCGCTGCGGTTTCAAGAAAATGCGTGAGGAGCGGGCCTTGCGGATCGGCTTCACCGGTGGCGAGGCGCTCCTCAATTTCGGCGGGCAAATCCGTGAGGGTAGCCTGCGCATCTGATGAGACGGAGACTCTGAAGTGGCCTAGCGAACAGGCGTAGTGCTTTTCAAAAAGCATCCGCAGCGTGATTCCATCGCTTAAATCAACCGGCTCTTTGAAAAAGAACACCGCTGTATGTCGCA
>JBILLC010000437.1:0-2852 GCA_044376275.1 Chthoniobacteraceae bacterium
GAGCAGCCCTTGGCTGCTCGGATGCGGCAGGGCGATCAATTTCAATCCACGTTCGCCAGCGAGGGGTTCGAGCGTTTGGGCAGCGCATCTCCCAAGTGTTATCACCTTTGAGGCGCCTCGCGCCAGTGACGCACCTAATTCATCCCTCAGTCGGGCTAAATTAGCTGGTGAGAACAGCTCCCCGCGCTTGGGTGCGCGGAAACGCTTACCATCATCCGTGGGGCACCGGGGAAATGCGTTGCTAAGCGCCACACCGATGAGCCTGGGCCACAGCCCGGCCCGGCGCAGCTCGGCCCCATCCCAGCGCCCCCAAACGGAATCATCCAACTCCGCGCAACCTGCAGCCACCAAGCCCCGGTACAGCGGGATGCCTGCCCCGTCCCCCCAGAAGGGAACGCCGCTTTGATCCGCGCCACGCGGCCCCGGCGCCTCTCCATATACGATGCTCCAAACTGTCCCACTGTCAGGGAGAAGCGGCGGCACTATCCCGCCTATGATCCGGGGCTCACCCCAGAAATCGAGAGTACTCATCGCAAATCGGAGTGGAGCGCAGCCAAATCGGAGTCACCCTTGGCGAAATCCCGGAACCGCTTATCAATGCGGATGCTTCTCGCAAGATTGTTCCGAGCCTCGTCGAGATCGCCAAGGACGGCGTCGTAGCAAGCCAGGTTATAGAAGTAAGTGCCCTCTTTCTGCAGCGTTGGAGGCCCTTTGCGCAGAATATCTCGCGCGCCATTCGTGTCGCCAAGCTCGTGCAGACAGAAGGCTAAATGAATATAACCAGCCGCCAGATCGGGCTGTGTGCGGCACAGACGCCGCGCCGCAACTGACGCCGCCTTCCAGCGCAACGCCCGGATAAGCACCACGATCTCCAGTTCAAGCACCACTGCCTTCCGCCTTAACTCGACTGGAAGCGTCTTCAGCTCACGCATGGCTTCGCGGCACATCCCCAATTCCAAATAACCTTGGATGGCCGTGAGAGTTTTTTGTTGTTCGATCGGAAGCGTTTCCACGTCTGAATTACCCGAGTAGCTCCTCCAGTTCTTCCACGCGCCTTTCAAACAAGGCGAGCGTTTGTTGAATCGGCGCGGGCTGCTCCATATCCACCCCAGCCTTGCGCAGCGTCGGAAGCGGAAACTCTGATCCACCACTCTTCAAAAAGCCCACATACCTCTCGACCGCCGGTTGTCCCCCGCCGAGCGCCTGCCGCGCCAACGAAACCGCCGCACTCAACCCTGTCGCGTATTTGTACACATAAAACGCATTGTAAAAATGTGGGATCCGGAGGCATTCCAAATCAAGCTCCGCATCGAGCACAAAGTCGTCCCCAAAATAATCCCTCAACAGCCCCCGGTAAATCTGCCGGAACGCATCGAGCGTGAGCGCATCGCCCCTTTCCTCGGCCTCGTGAGTGAGTTTTTCAAATTCCGCGAACATGGTCTGCCGGTAAACGGTGCCACGAATGTCGTCGATCTGCCGGTTGATGAGATACGCGCGCATCGCTCGATCCTCGGTGTGCTCGAGCAAATGGTGGGTGAGCAACTCCTCGTTAAAAGTGCTCGCGACTTCCGCGAGGAAAATCGGATAGTCGTATGTCTGGAAGGGCTGATTACGCTTGGCGTACCAAGTGTGCATCGAATGACCGGCTTCGTGCGCCAGCGTGTAGATGTCGGCAAACACATCCTCTTTGTAATTCATCAAGATATACGGCGGCCCCTGATAACCTCCCGATGAAAACGCTCCGGAGCGTTTTCCCTTGTTTTCATACCGATCACACCAGCGCCCGGCCCCGAGACCATCCGCAAGCACAGCGCAATACTCCGAACCCAACGGCTCAAGCGCCGCAATCACCTTCTTTGTCGCCTCGTCAAAACTGACGTGCGTTTCAATCTTTGGAACGATCGGAACGCCCGTGTCGTACGCGTGAATCTCGTCCAGATTTAACACACGCTTGCGAAGCGCGTAGTACCGAAACAAAGGAGCAAGATTCGCACGTACAGTTGTAATCAGATTGTCATAAACCGATATCGGCACATCATCACGATATAATGCAGCAGCCCGCGCTCCTGAGTAATGCCTCGCACGCGCACTGAACACATCGGAACGCACCGACGATGCCAGCGTTGAGGCAAGCGTGTACTGGTGCGCTCCAAATTCTTTGTAAAACTGATGAAACGCAGTTTTGCGCAAGCCCGCATCCCGTTTGACCAAAAACGAACCGTATGAAGATTGTGTAAGCTCTTTCTCGACACCGTGCTCATCGGCGATCTTCCCAAAATCCATGTCAACGTTTGTGAGCTGCGAGAACGTCTCTGCATGCCCACGCAGCGCGGTATAACTAAGCGCCAACAGCCGCTCCTCGGGGGTCGAAAGCGTGTGGGGTTTTAAGCGGCGCAGTTTCCGGAGGGGAATCTGCCACTCACGCAATTCCGCCGACGCGAGGAACGTTTCAAACGTCGCATCATCGATTGCTTGAATCTCCGGGTCCATATACGCGGTGATTTCTCCAATACGCGTCATCAAATTTTCCAACTGACCCTCACGCGTGAGCGACTCGGTATTCGAGCTGTCCTCAGATGTCTTCAGGGAGGCGTACTGCGCGAGCCGCTCAATGCGTAGGTTGACTTGTTTGTTAGCCTCCATGGCGTCGCGCAGCGCCGCGGCGGACCCACCGAGCTTTCCCTCAAAAAGGCCAAGCCGAGGATACTCGGCTTGCAGTTCCCGAAAGTCACTGTCCCACGCTGTGCCGTCGTGGTATAGTGGAGATAAATCCCAGGTGTCGGAGGCGCTTACTTGATCGCGGGTCGGGGTCATACAGACTCAAGAAAGCACACTTGGAAGCGATCGAAAAG
>JBILLC010000272.1:0-4090 GCA_044376275.1 Chthoniobacteraceae bacterium
CCTGAAAATCAAAGAGGCGAGGTCCACGTTCATCCTCGGTGACCGGATCAATCAGACTTTGGTCGCCTCGAGCCATTGCAGATCAGAAATCCTGCCACCTTTTGATGGTAAAAATCACAAACCCGCTTCAACATCCCTCCCCTCCACCCGACATGGAACAGTTCCTCACCGACCTTCTACGTAATTACGGCGTTTGGGCAGCCCTTCTCTGGGCACTCATCGAAACGGATCTCATTTTCTTGGTTGTTGGAGCTTTTGCCAGCACTGGACATCTCAACTTATGGACCTGTTTTCCAGCTGCTGTTTTTTCGGCACTCATGCATGACACCGCCGTCTTTTGGCTGGCTCATCACCGTGCGGAATGGGTTCGATCCAAACCCGCGTACCAAAAAGTCGGCCCGAAGGTCGAGCGGATCGCCAACAAGGTCGGCCCGTGGGAGCTCTCCTTGTGCCGGCCGCTATACGGCACGAGGTATCCAAGCGTCATCTTCTGGGGCCTGCAAAAACTCTCCTACCCCAAATTCTGGTTCACTGATGGAGTAGGCTTAGTCCTCTGGGCCATGCTTCTCACCGGTTTAGGATACTTTCTTGGAGATCAAATGGACGAGCTCAAGGCCATGGTGCTCCATGCGCAGGAGGGCTTACTCGCAGCTGTCACTCTGGCGATTGGCCTCTACGTGCTCTGGCGTTGGATGCGACACAGGAAACAGGCGCAACGTCCCCAGGCGGCGCAGGTCGCGGAAAACGCCGACGCCTCCTGATGCCCGCGAACTAAGCTCGTCGCGCCGGCACCGCCGAACGCGCATCGGCCGCACAGCAAAGCCACAAGCGCGCAGCCCATAGTCCCGGCACATTCGATAGCTATGCTCACCCGGATAAAGCTCGGACAGTTCCGCTGCTTCGAGCACTTAGAGGCGGAGTTCCAGCCAGGCCTCAACCTCATCATAGGCCAGAACGCGGCCGGCAAAACCTCGCTGCTAGAGGCCGCCTGCGTAATGCTCCGGCTCCAGTCTCCACGCACTTCAAAGCTTGGCGATATTATCCGACACGAGGCACGCGGCCTCGTACTTGATGGATACTTTGGTGGGGCGCATCTACAGTTTTACTACAGTCCGCGGCGCAAAAAGCTGGCGCTGGATTCAGTGGAACAAAGTTCAGCCACAGAATACTTGCGACTCGGTAAAGTAGTTTGGTTTTCGAACACCGATATCGCACTTGTGCGGGGCACTTCTGAAGCACGCCGCCGTTTCATGGATTTTCTAGCAGTTCAATTGCATCCCGCTTATCGCGGCGCGCTGCGCAATTACGAGCGCGCACTTCGCTCGCGTAATCTCCTCCTTAAATCCACCGCTCCTCGCTTAAAGGAGCTACAAGCCTTCAATGAACCATTAATTGAGTCTGGAAAAATCTTGATGACTGCGCGTCAGTCATTCACCACCGCTCTTCGTCCGCTGGCACAGCTTGCACACACAGCGATCAGTGGATCTCGAGAAGCAATGGATGCCCGTTACATTCCATCGTGCGGAGATGACTTTGCCGCCGCGCTCGAATCTGCGCGCGGCGAGGACCTGCGCCTCAGGCAGACAACACTCGGACCTCACCGGGATGAACTTCAACTAATCCTCTCAAACGCGCCCGCAACACTTGGATCAGAGGGCCAGCAACGCACCCTCGCACTCTCCCTCCGCCTAGCTGCAGCGCGCCTCTTGGAGGCGGACTCAGGCAAGCCGCCTCTGTTGCTTTTGGATGATATTTTCGGCGAACTTGATCTGCAGCGACGCGCTGCACTGATGCGCGAGCTTCCTTTAAATGCTCAGCAAATTGTCACGACTACGCAAATCGAGTGGCTCCCGAAGGGACTAGCGGCAAACGTGCTCAGCATGCCACCGATTCCATCCGACGCGAAGGCGACATAGGCCATGGCTCGCGCTGCCAAACTAAAATTCCAGCGAAACATCATTTGTCCATTGTGGAGCCGATATTTGCGATCCATTCTGAGCTTAATTTATGCTGCTCGCCGCACGCCAAACAGTGATCAATTTTCCGCGTCCTGCGTTGGTCATGGGAATTCTAAATCTCTCCGTAGATTCTTTCTCTGGAGACGGGCTCGCGGATATTCAATCCGCAATTAAGCGCAGCGAACTACTCATCCGCGAAGGCGCCGATATCATTGATCTTGGCGCCGAGAGCGCACGAACCAACCGGGAACCAATCTCGGAGCAGGAAGAGATCGACAGGTTATGCGGCTTCATAGAGTTATGGAACCGCCTCGAAAACCGTCCGCTATTGTCCATCAACACTTGGCGGCCTTGTGTCGCGGCTGCCGCGCTTGCGGTTGGCGGTGAAATTCTCAACGACATCGGTGCCTTGCCCGACGATCAAAACGCGCGGATATGCGCCCAGACTGGCGCCGCGCTTTTGATCATGCACAGCATTGGAGTGCCAAAGGTCCCGCACACGCATGTGCGGTACGAGGATGTACTCGCGTCGATGGAATCATTTTTTGAAGAGAAAATTGCAATGTCGATCGCGGCTGGCGTTTCCCGCGAAAGGCTAATCCTTGACCCTGGCATCGATTTTGCAAAACAGAAGGACGACAATCTTGCGATTTACGCCAACCTTTCGCGGCTCCACCGTTTTAAAAGGCCGATCCTGCTTCCCGTATCCCGCAAAACAGTTATCGGTGAGGTGCTGGGAATCTCCAATGCGGCAGGGCGCGACGCAGGCACGGTGGCATGCATTGTGGAGGGCCTACTGCAGGGGGCGCAGATTTTCCGAGTGCATAACGTCAAAGCCGCCAGCCAGACGGTCCGCACGCTTCAAAGGCTTTTAAATTAGAGACCCGAAAAAGTCAGAGAAAGCAGCAAGCCAGGCTGGCCTCCCAAGTGCCATTGCCAGCGCATCACTGTGAGTCTTATCGATGAGTGCACCAATTTTTTCCTAGCCAGCGGACGGGCCGTTGCTAGGGTGGCCCCTTGCCACACCGAATGCGCGGTTAGCTCAGTGGTAGAGCGCTTGCTTCACACGCAAGAAGTCGCAGGTTCGAACCCTGCACCGCGCACCATTCTGCAGCCGACCCTTTTCGGTTTTAGACGAACTCGCGCGACCGGAACCGTCCAGCAACATGGAGAAAACCATTTGCCAGCAAGCTCGTTACTTGCCAGTCATTTTCCGACATAGCTCACTCGCGGTATTATTTGGACTCATTGTTTGAATAGAAAGTATAGCGTTCTGCGAGATGACACTCCGAAGAACCCGGCTAAGTAATCGAAGGGCACGGCGACTCACCCCACTCATAACGTACCCTCAATCAGGGCCGCTCAGAGCCTCATGGGATCTGTCCATCGCTTGCCGATCAGATCCATTCAAGCTCGGCATTCCCATCAGACACAAAACCAGCCGAGGCCAACTCTGAATTGAAAAGTGCAAGCCCCCGCTTTTCTGGGCTGCCAACATGAAAGCGGATATGCTCGTTGAGGTAGCGCGCTGCAAACTCTCTTGGAAACTCTTTGTTCTCACGGGCGATCTGATGCCTCCGCCCAATACCAACAGCAGCCGCCGCCCTGAACTCATCGGCAGCCGCTAGCGATACCCGCAAATCAACCTCTCCACGCAACACCCAGACTGCGTAAACAAACGGCAACCCTGTCCAGCGCGACCACGTCTCCCCCAAATCCCAAAACCGCACCGTAGGTCTACTACGCTCGCATTCAAGCCGATAACGAATCGCCTGATTGCCTATCAATAGCCGTGCATCGTTGAGTTCCAAATCGTTCGCATTCTTAGCAGCAACAAGATTCAAAACCCTTCCATGCACCCCCCGTCCAAGTACCTGCAAAAGGTGCACCGAGGTTCGTGATGCTGGGTCCGCCACAACATCTTCCAATTCGCCGACCTCCGCTTTGTGCGCTACGAAGACACTGTAGACTGGGCCGTCACTGCAAATTCCAATACCGTCCACCAAACGGTAGGTGCCTTTTGGCGCATTCAACACTTCAAACACAGGAACAAGCGCAGCATCAAGCTCCCCGTCCCGCAGCGCTGAGGCAAGCACGCTTGGATGCTCCAACCTGATTCCTGAAAGACCCTC
>JBILLC010000033.1:0-9697 GCA_044376275.1 Chthoniobacteraceae bacterium
GCTGTTTAAGTAACACACACAACCAACCCTGAGCCCACTTAACGCACTCTCCTTTTTCACGCCGCCGTCGTCTGTTGCAAACGCCTGTACCAAGTGTCACGCGGCACAGGGTCGCGTCCGGCTTCGCGAATGGCTTTTTCAAAAGCCTTTTGGGTTTGAGCGATTGGGGTTTTAGCGCCCGCCATGTGGAAGATCTTTTCCTCCATGATCGTACCATGCAGATCATCCACCCCATAATTGAGAGCAATTGCGGCAAGAGGCAGTCCAAAACTAATCCAATACGCTGTGATATGGTGAAAGTTATCCAAGTAAATACGACTCACTGCAAGAGTCCGCAACTCATCCGCAGCCGTGGTTGGCAGGATATGCGCCATGTCAGTTGTTTCAGGGACAAACGCAAAGGGAATGAACGCAGTGAATCCCCGCGTCTCATCCTGTAAAGCGCGTAATTGACGCATGTGTTCAATACGCTGCTCGAAAGTTTCCACATGCCCGAACAGCATTGTCGCGGTGCTCCGCATGCCCATCTGATGCCAGATTCTATGCACTTCCAGCCATTCCTCCGCCGTTTCTTTGCCACGACAAATCTGATCACGAACTGCGCTATCAAAGATCTCAGCACCGCCACCTGTGAGCGCACCTAGACCTGCATCTTTCAGAGTACTTAGTGTTTCATGAATGCTTTTTTTAAAGATGCGTTCAGCCAGATGGCGAATTTCAATCGCCGTGAACGCTTTGATGAAAAGGTTTTTATCCAAGCTTCGAAGCTTTTGAATCAACTGCACGTACCATTCTTGAGTGAGTGTCGGATGCAGCCCCCCGACCATGTGCACCTCGGTAATGCCTTTCTGCAACCCATCTCGCACTTTGGCCACAACATCGTCATGAGAAAATTCAAACGCGTGTGAATCACGCTTACGGGCCCCAAATGCGCAAAACTGACACGAGAGCACGCAAATATTCGAATAATTGACGTACAAATTTCGGATGTAAGTGGCAACGTTTCCGTTCATCCGCTCTCGCACCACATTTGCTATCGTCCCAATAGCGTTGAGGTCTCCATGCCGCATGAGTTCTAGGGCTTGTCCTTCATCAATCCTGCAACCGTCAACAACCTGACGGTAGATTGAACGTAATTCCGGTGGAAGGAATCGAGCCGCTAGGGAAGATCGCGAGGCGGCGGCGGGACGCTGATTCTCGGCGTGAATCGGATTTGTCACTCCCCATTCATAGACGGGTATCCTTGGCAATTCAACTGCACCGTGCTTTTCCTATCGTGGGCGTTACTGGATAATAAAAAGCGCGGAACCCTCCGGTTCCGCGCTCTCTTCAGAATCAATGTCAATAACGCCTACGCGTAAGAAGCTTGTGCACCCTTCAAGTTACGCTTAGCCAACCACGGCATCAGCGAGCGCAGCTTGGCTCCAGTCTTCTCGATTGGGTGCTTTTCACCTTTCGCAAGGAGAGCCTTGTAGCGCTTGTAACCGCCTTCATATTCCCGGACCCACCCCTTGGCGAATTTGCCAGTTTGAATGTCCTTCAAAACAGCTTTCATTCTCTTCTTCGTGCCCGCGTCGACAATCTTCGGACCGACTGTGACATCGCCCCACTTGGCGGTTTCGGATATTGAGAAACGCATCCCTGCAATACCAGCTTCATTCATCAGATCAACGATCAGCTTCAGCTCGTGCAAGCACTCGAAGTAGGCCATCTCAGGCGAGTAACCAGCTTCTACAAGGGTTTCGAACCCGGCCATCACAAGTGCAGAAGTCCCACCGCAAAGCACTGCCTGCTCTCCAAAAAGATCGGTCTCGGTTTCCTCCTTGAAACTGGTTTCGAGTACACCGGCGCGAGTACCACCGATGCCCTTCGCCCATGCCAGCGCGATCTTCTTGGCCTGCTTGCTTGGATTCTGATAAATTGCGATCAAACTCGGTACGCCTTTTCCTTCGGTGTACTGACGGCGAACGATGTGCCCGGGTCCCTTCGGCGCAACCAAAATCACGTCAACGTCTTTCGGCGGAACGACGGTTTTGTAATGAATGGAGAAACCGTGGCTAAACAAAAGCGTCTTTCCTTTAGCGAGATTAGGCGCAATGTCTTTCTTGTAGGCAGCAGCCTGCTTGGTATCGGGCAATGCCACAAAGATCACGTCCGCCCGGCGGACGGCCTCGGACGTGTCAAACACTTCAAACCCTTTCTCCTTGGCTACCTTCCGCGACTTGCTCTCAGGATAAAGCCCAATAATCACTTTGACGCCTGATTCCTTCAGATTCAGTGCGTGGGCGTGTCCTTGGGAACCGAATCCCAAAACAGCACAGGTTTTACCTTTGAAAAGTTTCAGATCAGCGTCTTTGTCGGTGTAGATTTTAACTGCCATGGTTTTGGTGTTGGTTTGGGGTTTGGAAAATTTGCATCAGGGTCAGGGCAGGTCGGCTCAGAGAGACCCAGTGTCCAGATCACCGGCTGGCTCGAGCCAAGGAGTGATAAAAACAGAGAAGTGCGACATTTATTTAGCGGACAAGTTGCAATCCTTCAGGCGCATGTTTTTGGCGCTTAAATTTCAGTGAAAAACAGTGTCCGCGCGATCCCTGCTATTCCACTTGCTCGTTGGAGGGCTATCACACTCAAAACAATCTAGTCGGCTTTCCGCGCAAGAGCGATTCGACCGGTGCGTGTGAGATCGGTAATTCCAAACTGAGACATGAGCGCGATGAATTTGCTAATCTTGCTCTCGTTGCCGGTAATTTCGATCGAAAGATTTTTGCGCTGCACATCAATTATCTTGGCACGAAAAATATCGCATACCTGCATCACTTCACTTCGGGTATTTGGATCGACCGAGACACGCATCAAAACCAACTCTCGGTCGACGGACTCACCCTCCATGAAGTCCTGCACTTCAATCACGTCAATGAGCTTGCGTAATTGCTTGGTGACCTGTTCAAGGACAGTATCATCCCCTCGCACCGTGATGGTCATTCGGGATGTGGACGGATCCAAAGTTGGACCGACGTTCAATGTGTCGATATTGAATCCACGCCCACTGAACATCCCAGCGATGCGGGTTAAGACACCAAACTTATTTTCGACTAAAACCGATATAGTGTGAAGCATGCGGAAGGGGGCGGAGGTTGCTCGATCTATAGAGCAGCGTCAAACCGAAACTCACATTGCCCGTGAATGTTGAATTAATAATGCCTCTCAACCCAGCTCCAAAATATGCGGTTGGGAGCCATTTCGGAGCAAATGAACCAGCCGAGGCAGGTGCGCCACCAATGCGCGCAGTTCGTCCTTTGCTCGCCGGCAATCAATGGCTTACAGTTTTTGCATGAATATCGGGATCACCGGCGCAAGCGGACTCATCGGCCGCAAGATCACCGATCTGGCACTGCGCCGGGGCCATGAGGTGATCGCATTCTCCCGCAACCCAACGCGCCCCTTGCTCGGCTGCACCATGCGAAACTTTGACGGGGTCACCCCCCCCGACCTTTCCGGCTGCGATGCCGTGATTCATCTGGCTGGCGAAAGCGTGATCGGCCTCTGGACTCCGGCCAAAAAACGACGGATCGTAGAGAGTCGCGTCCTGGGAACTCGCGCCATTGCGACGGCAATCGAGGAAATGCCTCGTCAACCGGAGGTATTTGTGTGCGGATCCGCAATTGGGTTTTATGGCGACTCGGGGGACACCCAGCTCACCGAAACCAGCCCTTCGGGAATGGGGTTTCTTTGCGAAACGACGCGTGCATGGGAGGCGGAGTCACTCCGGGTGAAGCGATGCCGAGTGGTTCAGCTGCGCACAGGGATCGCTCTGGCGAAAGAGGGCGGAGCCCTTCGCCTCATGTCGCCAATCTTCAAGCTGGGTTTGGGCGGACGGCTTGGAACCGGCACACAGTGGATGTCCTGGATTCACGTGAACGATTTGGCCCGCTTATTCTTGTTCACGGCAGAAAATCTCGAAATGAACGGACCGGTCAACGGCACTGCACCATGGCCTGCACGCAACCTCGATTTCACCAAAATGCTTGCAGCCAAAGTCAGGAAGCCGGCATTCATCGCCGTCCCTGCGGTCGCGCTCCGTTTACTGGGCGACTTCTCACACGAGCTGCTCGACAGCAAAAAAGTGCTTCCAGCGGAAGCGTGCGACCACGGCTTCCCGTTTGAATTTCCCGAACTGAAGTTCGCCCTCGAGAATCTCATCTGAGGACCGCAAGTCGAAGGAGTTTGATCGCTTTTAAATGTTTGAATTGTCAGGATGCCGTTTGGAGCAAACAAGCCTATGTCCGTACCACAAAACACCATCGCAATTGTTTACGACTACGATCAAACACTGAGTCCAAACTATATGCAGGAGGAGGTGCTTTTTCCTGCGTTTGGAATCGATTCCCGCGCATTTTGGAGGAAAGCACAGGATCTGGTGCGTGAACAAGGGTATGACAACGAACTGGCCTACATGAAGGTCCTTTTGGACTGCCTTGGCATGGACAGACCCACCAATGCGCGCCTCAAGGAGTTGGGCGGAAGCCTGCGATTTTATCCGGGCCTGCCGGACATGTTTGAGGAGTTTGCAAAAGGCCTCCTTGGAAGCCAGTACGAGGCCCAAGGCATCAGAGTCGAGCACTACATCATTTCCAGCGGACTAAAAGTCCTCATCGAAGGAAGTCGCCTCGCTCCGTATGTGCAAGGCATCTTTGGATGCGAATTCGCAGAGGATCCACTTGGTTGTATCACCTTCCCAAAACGAGTGATTTCGCATACGCAGAAAACGCAGTATCTGTTTCGCATCAACAAGGGACTGCTCTCAATGACGCAGGATGTAAACGATCATATGCCGCCCAGCGTCCGGCCCGTGCCGTTTCAAAATATGATTTACATCGGGGATGGTCCCACCGACGTGCCATGTTTCACGGTGGTGCGTCAAAACGGCGGACATGCGATCGCGGTCTATAATCCGGATGACACCTCTCTGGCTTCGTTCCGTAAATGCTACCAACTCTGCACGCACGCAGATCGCGTCAAACACATCGCTCCGGCAGATTTCCGGCGCGGCAGCCATTTGCGCCTCCTCCTTGAACAGATGGTAAACGAGATCGCCGGACGGATGGTCGATACGCGGGTCCGCGAGTTGGAGGAAGCAACCGTCCGTGCACCAAAACACGCCGTTTAATAAGGTGGCGCGGGCAACAAGTGCAATTTCATATGAAACCAACACAGACGCCTCATACTCTTTGTTTTTTTATCAGGTCTGGAGTCACCGTGACGGCTGCTCTCTTGCTTTCGAGTTGCGCTGCACTTCACAGGGCGGCACTACGCGACACAGAAGTGTACTTTCGTTCTGAAACGCTGGCGTCGTTTCCTCCCAAGCCTCCAGAGTTCCAGATTCCTCTCCTAAATTCTCGACCTACAAAGTCCGTGAACATTGGAAGCTTTCGATTCACCACCGAGCGTGGAGAGAAATTTGCAATTGAAAGCGCGGTCCACAACGCACGCAAATGCGGTGCGGATGCGGTGCATATCCGCAAACTCGAGTCCTGGGCAGAACCTTACTCGCGCTATGTACCTGCTCAGACAAACTATGCTCCGTCCTCACAATGGGCTTCGGGCTCGGTCTGGATTCCCGCAAGACCCGGGGTTCCCGGGCACTGGGCTCGACAGAACGCCGTGGTTCAAGGCGTCAGTGTCTGGTACACCCCTGCACACACCGAGAGTGGATGGATCCATTACACGCACATCGATGCTCAAATGCTACGAGTGCCCGCTCCACCACCCCGGTGAAATTCACGAGGTCGCCGAGTCTTATCGTTACTTGCGTAGCTTAACGAGCAGATCCCCCGACTCAACGGCATCACCTACCTCAGCGAGCATCTGTTCGACGACTCCGTCAGCATGCGCGTAAAGGGTGGTCTGCATTTTCATCGCCTCGAGAGTCGCAATCTTTTCGCCAGAAGCCACTCGGCTGCCTACCGTCACATTCAGCGCAGTTACCATACCGGGGATAGGCGCACCAATGTGCAATGGATCTGCCGCGTCGGCCTTAACACGAGTCTTTGATTTTGGTGCAATTGACTTGTCTACAACAACGGTCTCACGCGGCATCCCGTTGAGCTCATATGAAATCACGCAACGCCCGTCCTTGTCTGGGGAATGCACGTTTATGAGTTTTATGAAAAGCACTTTCCCTTCTTCGATGGGGACTTGGATTTCCTCGCCCACCCTTAAGCCATAGAAGAAAGCAGGAGTTGGAAGAACACTTGCATCGGAGTATTCTCGCTGAAACTTGGTAAAGTCAGCGAACACCTGTGGATACATCAAATGCGAATACAAATCATCCTCGCATGCCGGACGACCAGTCTTCTCCGCAACCTCCTCGCGAGTGCTCTTCAAGTCGACTGGCGCAGGCTTTTGTTGTTTGAGCTTTGACGATCCCAGCACCGCACGGACAACTGCACGGGGCCATCCACCCATGGGTTCTCCCAAACCGCCAGACAGCATGTCGCGCACGGATTCAGGGAAAGGTGTCCCCGGCGGAAGATTCACAACATCGGCAGGACGTATGCCGCGCGTGAACAAAAACAACGCCATATCGCCGACAACCTTCGAGGAGGGCGTCACCTTCACAATATCGCCAAAAAGCTCATTAACCTCGGCATAAGTACGCGCGATCTCGGGCCACCGCCCACCAAGACCCATCGAGGCTGCCTGTTCTTTAAGGTTCGTAAACTGGCCCCCCGGCATTTCATGCAGGTAAACCTCCGCAGATCCAGTTTTGGGCGCAGTATCAAACGGAGCGTAAAACTCGCGAACCTTCTCCCAGTAATCCGAGAACTCATTAAGTACATCAAGATTCAAGCCAGTATCTCGGGGAGTGTGCTGCAAAGCGGCAACCACCGAATTCATATTCGGCTGTGAAGTTGATCCGCTCATTGAGGCGATCGCCAAGTCGACTACATCCACGCCAGCGTCGCTTGCCCGCAGGACAGATGCTGCATTGATTCCAGACGTGTCATGCGTGTGGAAATGAATCGGCAGTCCAACGGCATCGCGAAGCGCCTTCACTAGCGCCTGAGCAGCGTACGGGCGACAAAGACCCGCCATATCCTTAATAGCGATAAAATGCGCCCCCATGCGCTCAAGCTCTTTGGCCAAATTGACGTAGTACTTGAGGGAATATTTTGTCCGCTTTGGATCAAGAATGTCACCAGTGTAGCAAAGGGTTCCCTCGCAGATGCCGTGCGTGCTCTGAACCGCTTCCATCGCGGCCTTCATGTTCGAGAGGTCGTTTAGCGAATCAAAGACCCTGAAAATATCGATCCCGCTTTCAGCGGCGTGCTTGATGAACCCAGCGACCACCTTGGCCGGATAGCTGGTGTAACCGACAGCATTGGCTCCGCGCAGCAGCATCTGGAAGCAGATGTTCGGAACTTTTTCACGCAGCAAGCGTAAACGCGACCAAGGGTCTTCGTTGAGAAACCGCATCGACGTGTCAAACGTAGCACCACCCCACATTTCCAATGAGAACAATTCCGGGGTTCGTCTTGCAACGATGGGTGCAATCGCCGCCATATCGTATGTGCGAACCCGCGTAGCCATCAACGACTGGTGCGCGTCGCGAAACGTCGTGTCCGTGATCAACAGGCGCTTTTGCTTCCGCGTCCACTCGGCAAAGCCCTTGGCACCAAGTTTAAGAAGCAAATCACGCGTACCGGACAGCGGAGTCTGCTTCCGGTCAAACGCTGGCAGCGGGGCAGGCTGCAAAGTGGTCGTCGGACGATGCCCCTTCGCATGCGGGTTGCCGTTTACAATCACATTACCCAAAAACGCTAGCAGTTTGGTCGCCCGATCGCGTCGCGCTTTAAACGTGAAAAGCTCGGGCGACGTATCAATCATTGTCGTTGTTGCATCACCCGCTCGAAAATTCTTCGAATGAATCACGTTTTCCAGAAAAGGAATGTTCGTCTTCACACCACGAATCCGCATCTCACGAAGCGCACGATCCATCCGCTCGAGCGCCATCGGGAACGTCGCACCCGATGCTGTAATTTTTACCAGCAGTGAATCGTAGAAAGGCGTGATTACCGCACCCGTATCCCCCATCCCGGCATCGAGGCGGATCCCAAACCCGCCAGCACTCCGGTACGTAATGATCTTTCCGTAATTCGGAGTAAACTGCTTCTCGGGATCCTCGGTGGTCACGCGGCACTGCACCGCAAATCCGTTCCGAGGGATACTCTCCTGCTTTGGCAAGTTCAACTCCGGACCGTGGAGCGCGGCTCCTTGGGCAATGAGGATCTGGGATCGCACCAAATCGATTCCAGTGATTTGCTCAGTCACGGTGTGTTCGACCTGAATCCGAGGATTCATTTCGATGAAGAACCAGTCTTTCTTATCGATGTCGTAGAGATACTCGATGGTTCCCGCGTTGTTGTAGCCAATTTCTTGGGCGATCCGAACGGATGCCTCGCAAAGCTCGCGACGCACCTTGTCGTCAAGATCAACGGAAGGCGCGATCTCGATCACTTTCTGATGCCGCCTCTGAACCGAGCAGTCCCGCTCATGGAGATGGAGCACGTTCCCATGCGAGTCCCCGAGAATCTGAACCTCAATGTGCTTCGCGCGGGGAATGTACTTTTCGAGAAAAACCGCAGCGTTTCCAAATGCCCGCTCGGCCTCTCCCTGAGCCTCGTCGAGGAGCGCGTTCAAGTCACCAGCCTTGTGCACGACTCGCATTCCCCGCCCCCCTCCACCGAACGCCGCCTTGATGATGAGCGGGAACCCGATTTTGGCCGCGATCCGGACCGCAACCGCCCGGTCTGTCACCGGATCCTCCGTGCCAGGCAGAGTGGGCACTTTTAATTTTTGAGTGAGCGCGCGCGCAGCCACCTTGTCCCCCATCAGATCGAGCAGACTTGAGGAGGGCCCTACGAATGCGATCCCGGCTTCCTCACATGCGTCTGCGAACCGAGCATTTTCCGACAGAAACCCATACCCCGGATGGATCAAGTCCACCCCTTTCTCCTTGGCGAGTGCCACAATCCCATCGATGTCCAGGTAAGCACCCACAGGCCCCTTACCTTCACCCACAACATAGGCTTCGTCCGCCTTGAAGCGATGCATGGAAAACCGGTCCTCCTGAGCATAAATCGCGACAGTGCGAAGACCGAGCTCATTCGCTGCACGCATGATACGGATCGCAATTTCGGAGCGGTTCGCCACAAGAAGCTTTTTGGGACGCGCTGGATCCTGATTTTTAGAAATAGGAGCGGAAGGAGATTGTTTACGGGCCATAAGGGTGGAGTAGCGCCTGCAAGGACGCCGATGTGCGAGCAGACCAAAGCGATCCTTCCAGCGCAAGGCCATAAGCGAGGCCAAACGGGTACTTCCGAAAACGCAGTGTTTGACGGAGAGGCGGATTTGCCAGCGTGTGCAACCCGATGGCTATCAGGGTGCTTGTCCGATGGTGGAAGCGGTGGTTCGGGAAATCGAGGCTCACACACCGGAGGGGGTCGTGGCGGAGACAGGCCTCGTGGCATTAAGAGAGGACGCCCCTTATAGGCTGCTGATCGGCACCACCGCCACACTCTCAGCCAGCGAATAGCTCTGCGTCCCTGAATACAGAACGGAAAGTTGATCCAGCTTTAAATCTCGGATCGCCGTTTTCATCGAGGCCCTAAGCTTGGGCGCATCTGCGCGTTTGATT
>JBILLC010000222.1:0-4766 GCA_044376275.1 Chthoniobacteraceae bacterium
GATGCTGCTTGATTCCGGGCCGTAATCACCGCCTCCAATGTCTCCCTCTCATGCTTCATGAAAGCCTTGGCCGTCTCGACCACGTTCGGGATTAAGTCATATCTCCTCTTCAGCTGGACGTCTATTTGTGAGAATGCGTTCTTGTACCTGGCCTGACCAGCCACACAGGCGTTGTACGTGGTCATTCCCCAAAAAAGGATCGCCAACCCTCCAAAGGCCGCAACACCGAACAGGATGAGCATTCCGAACTCCATACGCGACCCCTACAACTTCATGGGAATCCGTGTCTTAGTCAAGCCACAGGTTTCTGCCACAGGTTTCTGATTGCCGCAATTGATGCCACGCAGCCAGCGATGCCAGTCGCCGAGGTCACCCTGACACCAGCCGACACGGTCACGGGTTTTTAGGCTTGTGGAGCTCGAATGTGCCAGTGTCATAGCTGGACTCGTATCTTGCCCGGAAGTCTTCATCGTTAAGGGTTCCGAGATAAGTGTATTTGCCGCCTCCAAAGAAGGACTTCAAGTCATGCTCTCCCCTCAGGGTCGGCTCGCCCTTGCGCGGCTTCTCAATCCGCATGGGCACGTCGTAAGCCGTTGTGAACCCATGCCAACGCGCTTCGAAAAAAGCATTTACGCGGCTTGTAGGCTTGCCTTGAGACTCTTCCGGAGTAACCACTGCCCGCAGCCGCCCCCCGTTTCCGTGGCGGTCGCTGTCCCAATGGCCCTCCCAGCGCTGGGCTCCCTTGGGATTTCCCAGACCGGCTTCCCTCCATGCATGGTTAAAACGAAAGGAGGTGCAGCCCGTTCCAAACAGGGCGGCCGCGACCGCCGCCAGGGATAACGAAGAGGAGGGTTTCATACGGTTACTTTCCATTCTCCGGCCCCCAAAATCAACCTTATGGCGGAAATTGGCATCGAATCTCCGGTGCTAGCTGGTCAATGGCCTTTTAGCGTACCGTGGAGCGGCTGCGTCAGGCTCCGTTGACTTGATCACGCTGAGCGAATACCGTCACCATTCCCGAAATTTTTCAAATGAGCGACCCCGCGGCAAAACACGTGCTTTTTGTGTGTACTGGCAACAGTTGCCGCAGTCCGATGGCTGAGGTGCTGTTCCGGGAGGCGGCAAAAGACCGCAATTTGCAGGTTTCATCCGCAGGGATTCATGCCGCGCCGGGGCAGCCGGCCAGCGAGGAGGCGGTTGAAGCGTGCTTGCAATTGAAGCTTTCGCTGAAACAGCACCGTTCGCGGCAGGTGAATGCGGCCATGATCGCCAAGGCGACTCACATCTTTTGCATGACGTCAGGTCATCGTGACGCGCTGGAAAGTCTCTACCCGGATTCCGCGCGGAAAATGCGCCTTGTCTGCGAATTTGATCCTTCCCTTCCTTCACAGGTTCCCGACCCGATCGGTCAAGGAATCCAATCCTACATCAAAACCAGAGACACCCTGCGCAAGGCCATCCCCTCGATCCTGCGCTTTATTGACTCCACTCCCATGCGTGACACATCAGCACCCGTCCAAGATCCGACAAATCCAGCCAGTCAAAGTCGCGTGCTTCGCGTGGCCATTGGCTCGGATCACGGAGCGATAGCGCTCAAGAAAGCGGTCCACGAACACCTCGCCCGCCGCGGTTACGTGGTGGAGGACCTCGGTCCATTCAGCGCAGAGAGCGTCGATTATCCTGACTTCGCTCAAACGGTTTGCAGCAATGTGGCGGCTGGACGCTCGGATTTTGGAGTCTTGATGTGCACGAGTGGAATCGGGATGAGCATCGCTGCAAATCGTTTTCCACACGTTCGCGCCGCCCTTGTCGACAACGCTGACAACGCGCGCCTTTCCAGGCTGCATAACAACGCCAACGTGCTGTGTCTTGGTTCGAAGGATATCGATGCGGAGGCGGCGCCAAGAATTTTGGATGCGTTTCTAAGCACTTCGTTTGAAGGCGGACGGCACGAGCGCCGTGTTGAAAAGCTCGACCACATCGGCGGTGCGGCCTCATCCACGGCTTCGCTTGCGGAGGCGGATCCTGAAATCTTTACTGCGATACAGGCGGAGGCGCTCCGGCAGTTTGAAAACATTGAGTTGATTGCCTCGGAGAACTTCACCTCGCGTGCGGTGATGGAAGCGCAGGGTTCCTGCCTCACGAACAAATACGCCGAGGGATACCCTGGGAAGCGCTGGTACGGGGGTTGCGAAAACGTGGATGTTGTCGAGCAGCTCGCCATTGATAGGGCGAAAGAGCTCTTTGGCGCTGAGCACGCGAATGTGCAGCCGCATTCTGGATCGCAGGCAAACATGGCAGTGTACTTCGCTGTGCTCCAAACCGGAGACCGCCTCCTCACGATGGATCTTTCCCACGGGGGACATCTCACGCACGGGAACAAAGCAAATTTTTCAGGGCGGCTATTCGATATTGTTCATTACGGAGTGTCGCAACAGGACGAGCGCATTGATTACGACGCCCTCGCAAAAGTGGCCATGGAAGTAAAACCCAAGATGATCACTGCCGGGGCCAGCGCGTATCCGCGGATCATTGATTTTGAGCGGATGCGTTCGATTGCGGATTCCGTCGGGGCGTACTTGTTTGTGGACATGGCGCACATTGCGGGATTGGTTGCGGGCGGCGCGCATCCTTCTCCTGTGCCGATGGCGGATTTTGTGACAACAACCACGCACAAGAGCCTAAGGGGACCCAGAAGCGGTTTGATTTTGTGCAAATCGCAGTACGCGAAGGCGGTCGATTCTCAGGTTTTTCCGGGTTGCCAGGGGGGGCCGCTTGAACATGTCATCGCGGCAAAGGCTGTCTGTTTCCGCGAAGCGCTGCTGCCCTCTTTCAGGGCTTACGCGGCGCAGATTGTTTCAAATGCGAAAGCGCTTGCGGCGCGAATGACGCACAACGGCTACCGGATTGTTTCGGGGGGAACCGACAATCATGTGATGCTTGTGGACCTGCGTCCGCAAAAACTCAACGGCAAGGTTGCCCAGGAGGCGCTTGACCACGCCGGCATCACTGTGAACAAGAACGGAATCACTTGGGGGAGGCATACGCATCGGCACGCCGGCGGTCACCACACGCGGAATGAAGGAGGAGGAGATGATGGAAATCGCGGACCTCATTCACGAGTCGCTTACACACAGCGGCGACATGACGAAGCTTCACGCAGTGCGCGAGAAAGTGCGCAACTTGACCCGCCGCTTTCCGCTGCCCGGCTAGCCTTTATTTGGACAAGGTTCGCGGGGCTATTTGAGTCCGCGACGAGATCCAAGTCATAAGACCCGCACCGCTCACCACTCACACGCAGATGCCTTCTTCCCAACCCAATCCACTGCACGAGGGACTGTCAAATCGACCGCTTCCAAAACCGTGCAATGTCGTGATATTCGGCGCTTCCGGAGACTTGACCTATCGCAAGCTCATTCCGGCGCTTTACAATCTCGAAGTCGACGGTGACTTTCCCGCCTCAACGCAGATCACAGGATTTGCCCGACGCGAAAAAACGGACGAAGCATTCCGCAAGGAATTGGGCGAGGCGATTGCGAAATTCTCGCGCTCCGGCAAAAACGAGGAGGTTTGGAATGCGTTTTCAAAACGCATTCATTATCACCGCAGCGAATTCGGCAATGAGGAAGGCTACCGTGAGCTTGCAAAAAAGTTGGATCATTTCGACGCGGAACACGGCTCGGGGGGCAACCGATTGTTTTACCTGAGTGTCAGCCCTGCGGAATTCGAGGGGATTCTAGGGAAGCTGCAGCAATTTGGTCTTTCGACAGCGAAGGAGGGATGCTGGGCGAGGGTTATCGTTGAGAAACCCTTTGGGAAAAACCGGCAGACTGCGCATGAGCTAAACGAGAAAGTGCAGAGGGTATTTGATGAGGAGGATACTTATCGAATCGACCACTATCTTGGAAAAGAGACTGCTCAGAACATCATGGTGCTGCGATTTGCGAACGCAATTTTCGAGCCCTTGTGGAATCACCGTTACATCGACCACATCCAGATTACCGCGGCCGAGCCAATGGGCGTCGAGGGACGCGGTCCTTACTACGACAGCTCCGGCGCACTAAGGGACATGGTGCAAAACCACCTGACGCAAATATTATGTCTCATTGCGATGGAACCCCCGACCGATTTGTCCGCGGAAAGCATCCGTGATGAAAAGGTGAAGGTGGTTCGAAGCTTCCGTCATATGACGCCTGACGAAGTTCGCAAAAATGTTGTACGCGCGCAGTACGGGGCTGGATGCATCGCAGGAAAAGATGTTCCGGAATACCGCGCAGAGGACAGGGTGAATCCGAAGTCGGATACCGAGACCTATGTTGCGATGAAGGTGCACGTCGACAACTGGCGCTGGGCCGGCGTGCCGTTTTACATACGCGTCGGAAAGCGCATGGCAAAGCACTGCGCGGAGGTCGCAGTGTTTTTCAAGGAGACACCCGGTGTACTCTTCAACACGGAGCAGGCAGGGCTTGGTCCGAACGTTTTGGTGATTCGAATCCAACCCGATGAAGGTATCTCGCTGCAAATGCACTCCAAGCGCCCCGGAGCACAGCTTGCGATTGAATCGGTGAAGATGGATTTTCAGTATGGAACCAGCTTTGGCAAACCCAGCCCCGAGGCTTACGAGCGACTCTTGCTGGATGCGATGTCGGGGGATGCGACTTTGTTTGCGCGCCGCGACGAAGTTGACCATGCGTGGGCGTTTATCGACGGCATCGAGCATGCGTGGCATCAAGCGCCGAATCCCTCGGCGATGGCGAGCTATCCCT
>JBILLC010000223.1:0-4762 GCA_044376275.1 Chthoniobacteraceae bacterium
CATCCATTTGGCCAACTCCAACCGACCACTTTGACGCGATGGAAAGATCGTGGAGGATGTTTCAGGACGCATTACGGCTGGAAATCCGCGCTCACAATCTTTTCCAAGAGTCAGATGACTGCCTCGCACGTGGATTGGAATGCTTCGAGCCACTTCTCTGTCTGCAACCCCCATAATCGATGGGACTTCTGGTTCAGCGTTCTCTAGCTTTGCCAGCGATTCCCGCATAGCAACCAACGACTCAAAAGTTGCGCGGTCGAACGCATGCGCCTCATTGTCTGGAATCGCAAGAAAACCGGCCACGTCATTCAGCGCGTCCGCCGCCTGTCTCACAGTTTCCTCGGCACCTGTGCGAGGTGTTGAGTCCTTTTCAGCGGGGTTCTTGAGGGATGCAAAAGATTTTTCAAAAATGGGCGAGAAAAACTCGAAGACTCGTTTGTATCCACCGTTCTCTTTGCAACGTTGCCATTGTTGAAAAAATGGGTGAGAGCGGTTTCTTGAAAGGTAAAGGCGCGCGTTAAGCAGATATCGCGGACGGAGACGGTATTGCGTCGCCACCGCTTCCACCTCTGGGTAATCCGGTTCATCAGGAAGCGTGGCGGCTGCTGCGAGATATTGTGCGGCAGTAGTTTGCAATTCTTGTTTGAGAGCCGCTTTTGCTTTGTGCGTTGATTCAGTGATTTTCTTTTTTAATTCGTCGGTGAGTGCACTGTGCGTTTTTCTTGCTGCCAGTTGTTCGGGGGACGCAATCGAATGTTCAAACGAGAACTTTATCGCACCGAGCTTCTCATCCGCGATCGATCGAGTGCTCTTGAAAATTGCCGCAAGCGAGTAGTAATCAGCAGTGGGAATCGGATCGAACTTGTGGTCGTGGCATCGGCAACAGCCGAGGGTCATTCCCATGAAGGCTTTCCCAACAGTGTCAATCTGCTCATCGATGATATCCATTTCGAGCTTTTGCACATCGGGTTCAGCAAGCACTCGGGCGCCCAGCGCGAGGAATCCAGTGGCGGTCAGGTTTTTGAAGCGCTCTTCTATGGTGGCGTGGGGTAGCAAGTCACCGGCAATCTGTTCCGTGAGAAATTGGTTGAACGGCTTGTCTTTTTGGAAACTTTCGATGACGTAGTCTCGGTAGCGCCACGCGTTTCCGAATGCGATGTTCTCATCTAGCCCGTTGGAATCCGCGTACCGTGCGACATCCAACCAATGGCGCCCCCACCGCTCTCCGTATGCCGGACTCTCCAAAAGCTTCTCCACTAATTGCGCAAAAGCACCAGGTGATTCATTTTTTGCGAATGCCTCCGTTTCCTCCGGCGTGGGAGGCAGACCGGTGAGGTCGTAGGTGGCGCGGCGAATCAAGGTCTGCTTGTCAGCCTCTGGCGATGGAGAGAGCCCGTTCTGCTTGAGGGAAGCCAAAATAAATCCGTCGATCGGCGATTGGACCCACTTTTGCTCGCTCTGCTCGAAAACTGGAATCTTCGGCGCCCCGACGGGTCGGAATGACCAGAACGCGCGACCTTGCTCGACAGTTGGTGCAGTCGGTTTCGTCTTTTTCTGTCTCGCTGATGCAACAGGATGTGGAGCGCCGATACTCACCCAAGTTTCAAGGTCGCTGACCTGCGCCGCAGACAGTGCCTTTTTCGGGGGCATTTGAAAGTCTTGGTTCTTCCATCGCACCGCCTCAATTAGTTTGCTGTGGTCCGGGTCTTTCTCAGTGACCGCAGAGCCTGAATCGCCTCCCTTTAGAATGTCCTCGCGTGAATCCAGCACGAGGCCCCCTTTGGATTTTCCAGACTCTGTCGAATGACATTCGAAGCAGTGTTCCGCAAAAATAGGACGTATCCTCTTTTCAAAGAAATCCAAAGGATCCTCGGCGCCGCTGCATGCCAGCGCAGTCGCAAGGAGCAAGGTTGCGATTTGCGTGCAGGGGGTGGTTAATGCTCTCCGGTGATCCATTGGGGGGGGATGTTCGACGGGATGCGGGAGTGTAGAATGGCGAACCGTGTCCGCCTAAAGGGTGACTCCGAGGGCCTTAAATGCAATTCAGATTTCTTGATCCATCTTTTGGCGTAGACTGAAAGTTGTTTTGCTTTGCGGATGTTTAATCTGAGTAAGCGCGCACCCGGTTTGTCCATCCGGGCAGCCAGCGGTCTTCCTTGCGCTCGGGTGGACTATTTTTGACACGTTCCCTGAGAACTTGTATCGCCGCTTCGGAAAACTCTGGAACCCCGCCGTCTGCGGGCATTGAGGCGAGCACCTGAAGAAGCCCCCATCCTTGGCCGCTGTAGCGCTCAGAAGGTTTAACTCCCTCGCCCTTGAAGTTGACGTAGTCGATCAAAGCGAAACGCCCCTTCGGTGATGATCCAAGCCGCTCGAATAGGGTCTTAATTTTCGTTCTCTGCAGCGACGACGCGGACTCAAGCATAGACGGAAGTGCTTGCTCAAGGCGTTGAGCGAGAAACGCGCTTTGCTCGCTCAAACTCGAGGCCAGCAGGTCACGCAGTTGCCTCAACTTTGGTGAAGTCGCGTCCGCGAGAAATGCCGCCCGATTGGGCCAGGGGCATTCTGTGCGTTCATCCAGCCAGTCCGGAAGGCGAACCCCCTCTTTTTTTAAAAACGAAACGAGTTTTGGAAAACTTTCCTCGAAAGGCCCCTTTGGGCCGGGCGGATACCAGATGAAATGACCTATCCCGATCGATGCAAAATTTTCGCCTTGGTTCCAGTCCGTCAGGCCTTCGACTTTGCCTGCAGCTTCGTTTTGCCAGATGCGCCGTCCGATGGACTCAAGGTCCTTTTTCGGAAGTGTCGGCAATGAGGCGAGAAGTACGAGAGCAATCGCGATTTTCATGGGGTAGTCCGTGGGCAAGTTGATCTGCCATCCTCTGGTTGTACGGGTCTGCTTAGTGTTTTACAGAGGGAAACGTTGATTGCAAACACGGGTGGCCGAGTTTCGGAGCTACAGGCTTGATATGATCTAGAACCGACCTTAACTCCAAGAGGCGCCTCCGACAAATCGGGGCATTTATTTTTCATACAACCCATGAGCACCCCAGATCCGACTTACACCGCTGTGACGGTTGGAGATTTTTTTGCGCGCCACTCGGCGTCGCTTCAGGTGACGCAACAGGACGATTCGGGGAGGGGATCGGAAAGATTAATCCGCGAGCCTACGGTGAATCGGCCGGGGTTGGCTTTGTCAGGGTTTTACTCTTATTTTGCGGAAAAGCGTATTCAAGTGCTTGGCTCTGCGGAACTTTCGTACTTGAGGGGCCTGGAGCCCGGGATGGCGCTGAACCGCTGTATTCAGCTTTGCGAGCGGCCCATTCCCTGCCTTGTTGTGGCGCGCGGATCTAAAGTGCCAGATTGTTTGTCTGAGGCGGCAGATGCGGCTGGCGTGGCGATCTTCCAAAGCAAGTTGGTCACCATGAACTTCATCAACGCGGCCACCCTTGCTCTTACCCATGATTTTGCCCCGAATAAGAGCGAATACGGTTCGATGGTCGACATTTTGGGGGTCGGCACCCTCGTGCGGGGTTCCAGCGGAATTGGTAAAAGCGAGTGCGTTCTCGGCCTAGTTGAGCGAGGGCATAGTCTCGTGAGCGATGATATCACGCGCTTTCGAGCAATGGAGGGGCGCGAACTACTTGGCACTGCCCCCGAGTTGACTCGCCACCACATGGAGGTGCGGGGGTTGGGGGTGATCAATATCATGTCGATCTTTGGAGTGGGCAGTGTGCGTCTGGAAAAGCGCCTTGATCTTGTGGTTACGCTCAAGGATTGGAATGAGCTTCAGGAGGTTGACAGGACGGGCCTAGACCAGGAATATTTTGATGTTTTAGGCATCTTGGTTCCGCATGTAACAATTCCCGTCCGCACAGGGCGAGACCTCGCCAGACTGGTGGAGGTGGCCGCGCTTGACCAAAAACTCAAAAGCATGGGTCATCACAGTGCGCTGGAGTTCAACGAAAGACTCACCCAGATGATTCAGCGCAATAAAAAGTCCTAGTCCTCGGGGCTTCCCTCAGGCAAAGATTAGGTTTGTTCGTACTGTGACTAAAGAAGTGACCATTCAGAATCGGCTCGGATTACATGCACGCCCTTCGGCGATGTTCGTGAAGCTTTGCGCAAGGTTTAAGTCGGAGATTTGGGTTGAAAAGGATGGCGAACGTGTTAATGGCAAGAGTATTATGGGCCTCATGATGCTTGCCGCAGGCCTCGGTTCACGGCTGCGAATCACCTGCGAGGGTGAAGATGAGAGTGTTGCGATGCTGGAAATCGAGCAGCTCATTACCCGAAAATTTGAGGAAGATTAGGGCGGTCGCGACCAATGAGCGATCTGACGCCCACCCCAGAAAAGCGTTTTCACGGGGCCCCTGTCTCCCCTGGCATCTCGAGGGGGATCGCCTGGGTGTATCATCACGAAGAGCTGGTTGCGCCCCACTATGTTATTAAGCCGGAACGGGTTGAAGAAGAGTTGCGCCGCTTCGAGGATGCTCTCCTTTTGACCAGGGGGCAGATCCAGCAGCTTCAGAACCGAATCGCCGGCTCCATTGGAACGGAGGATGCGGCTGTTTTCGACGCACATCTCCTCTTGGTTGAGGATAGGATGTTGATCGACGAGGTTGTCCGCTCGGTGAAACGTGAACTGCTCAACGTTGAGTCTGTTTTCGCTCAAGTCGCGGGAAAATACGCCAAGACCCTTAGCGAGATTGACGATCCCTATCTTCGGGAGCGAGCCGTGGACATTCAGGATGTTTCTCGG
>JBILLC010000225.1:0-4726 GCA_044376275.1 Chthoniobacteraceae bacterium
CCGGAGGGAACCCGCTCCGGAGGCTGATAAGAGCATGCAAATGGACATCGGGGAAACGCTGGAGGTTCGTTCATGGGATGCGAACGGAACTGCACGGGTCATGTATCGGGGTGCAGAGTGGACTGTTCAATCCTCGGAATCTGCGTCCGAAACTGAGTCCGCTCGCGCCCCTCTTCCCACAGGACCTCACCAGATCGTCGGGGTTCGGGGAAACACACTGATTGTGAGCCCACGCAAATCCCGTTTGTCAGCAACAGCACCGCCGGAGAGGAAAGCAACAATTTGAACGGTATCATCACGCAGCATGCTTATGACGTTCCGCTTTTGCAGCCATATGTCCAGTGTTCAACCGGCGGTGTATCGCTAGACATCCTTTTAAAATACGCAAGGTAACACCGGTTTACTTGGAGTCGTTATCAGCGCACCCGCATATTTGGATTCACAATTAAACAACACACCGAAATGTCCTCTCTCGCCCTCCTGATCTTTATCATAGCGATCATCTTCACCATGCGCTCAATCCGCGTTGTTCCGCAGCAGAATGCTTGGGTTGTTGAACGCATCGGAAAGTACCATTCAACTCTGAAACCAGGTTTGAATTTCCTGATCCCGTTCGTCGATGCCGTCGCGTACAAACATTCTTTAAAGGAAATACCACTTGATGTGCCTAGTCAGGTTTGCATCACGCGCGACAACACTCAACTGCAGGTTGATGGCATCCTTTTTTTCCAAGTCACCGACCCGATGCGGGCGAGCTACGGTTCTTCAAATTACATCACTGCGATCACGCAGCTCGCCCAGACGACGCTGCGCTCGGTCATTGGAAAGCTTGAGCTGGACAAGACGTTTGAGGAGCGCGACACGATCAACCAGTCCGTTGTATCCGCCATCGACGAGGCGGCGCTGAACTGGGGTGTGAAGGTTTTACGGTACGAGATCAAGGATCTAACGCCGCCGAAAGAAATCCTCCACGCCATGCAGCAACAAATCACGGCAGAGCGGGAAAAACGGGCGTTGATTGCGGCTTCGGAGGGACGGCGTCAGGAGCAGATCAATATCGCAACGGGCGAACGTGAAGCATCGATCGCGCGCTCTGAGGGGGAGAAACAGGCAGTAATTAATCAGGCGGAGGGCGAGGCTGCCTCCATCAAAGCGGTTGCCGCAGCCACTGCGGAGGCCATCGAACGCGTTGCGCAAGCCATACGCCAACCTGGAGGGGCGGAGGCCGTGCAACTCAAGGTTGCAGAGAAGGCAGTCGAGGCTTACTCCCGCGTGGCGGACAAATCAAAAACAACGCTGGTCGTGCCTTCAGATTTAAATCAAGTGGCAGGACTCATCGCATCGGCCATGCAGGTTGCAAATTCGATGCAGACAAAAAGCGCGACGGAATAGACGAACCGGCAGCGGCACCCGGCGTTTCGCTGCATGTTACAGAGATTATTACGTCACTTCGGGGCTACCTCTTTTTCCTGCCCTTGGACTCATCCAAGACTCGGGCCAAGTCAGCCTCCTCCTCCGCCTTTCGCGCACTCGCCTCCAAAGCATCGAGCGCGGCGCTGATCCCTGCCCGTCCCCTCTCGCCTTCGTCCAGAATTTGGTAAAACTTCCGCAGATCGATCCTCCCTTCGCCGCTTCCAGGCGTGGCCTCGTACCAGTTCATAAAATCGCTGATTCTGGATAACCTCGCCGCGATACTTTCCCGTTCAAGGCGCGCCTGTCTAAAGCGCGAGGGCAACCCGGCCACATGGCCCTTTATCAACTCACCGCATAGTGCGGCGTACAGTGTGATAACTTCAGAGTAGAGAAAGTGAGCCTTCGTGCCCAAAGTCAAAAACTCAACCTGTCTCGCTTGCAACAGCGAGCGTATTCCTGGCAAACGCAAGTACTCATCAAAGGACTCAATCGGATAACAGACCCGCTTGAGAGTGACGGAGTTAACAACGTCGATTTCAACCAGCCGCCGGAGAGCTTCCTCGGATTCCTCGCCTGTCATCGTCATGCGCGAGCGTTGCGTGGCAAGCGAAGCGGCTTGGACAGTCCACTCTTTTTGAATTTCCCCCTCTGTTTTACCAAGTGAAGGGAAGCATTGTGAAAGCGTCAAATAAGGCGAGTGGAACGGGTCAGCATGGAGCAAATCAAAGAAGCCGCTCGAAGTATCCGCCCTGTTTGAGAGCATCGAAATCATGCAACGTCCAATCGCCATTTCCAGACTGGAAGAGGAGGATCCGTCCTCTTCGTCATGAAGAAGAATGCTTTCCAGAGAGGGAAGCTCAACGTTTGAAACCATCGGCCTTAATTCCTCAAGGGATGCAAGCGCGTTGGGGTAACGCCATGCGTGCAAAAGCCCGTCTGTAAGCCACCGAGGCAACCGTACTCTTTCCGGATGCAACCCCAGGTCTCCACCGGGTCTCATTCCGATCTCTTGCAACGCGATCCTCACGACGGCTCTCTGAAAAACTTCATCGCCAAGATCCTCATTCGCCGCAAGCAAGAGTCTGAAAACAAAACCGTCGGGAGCCTCCACAATTTCAGCGCTAACACCTCCAGGCTGCTTATCGGGGTACAGAAAAATTTGAATTGGTCGGGCCCGTGGGTAAGACACCCGTGGTTGAGCCAAACAACTCCAAACATGATCCCTGAGCTCTACCGCTGCACGCAGGACTGCATTTCGACGCGAAAATTCGCTGATTTCAGAGAGCGCATCCCCTTTGGTGACACGACCGCTATCCATAACAACAACCTGCCCGGAGTTGTCGGTGGTCGAGGCGCCTTTCAATACCTTCCGGGGCCCTGTTAGCGCCGGTTTAACGGCACCGCTGTTGAGCAACTCAGCGGCCTCAACCGCCACACTGAGAAGCATCAAGCAGATGGAAACCCAACGTCGCATGTGATTTGGATGGATCAATCGGTGCGCTCTATCAAGGGAAAAACCTCTAAACGCCCTGCGGCGGGCAACCGCGCCCCCCCTTCAACAGAGGCCAGCCCGGGGACTGATCGCCGGGTCAGCTACCAAGTGTATCGCACTCCATAAGTGAGCGTAATTTCAGAATCCGCGGCGACAGGGATGTCGAATTCAATGGTGTTGCTGTCCTTTTTACGAAACTGCGCGCTACTGCGGGTGACAGTCCACGACGAATGGCGGGAGAGATGCTCCACCACCCGAATTTCCACCGGCGTCCGACTCCTGTTTTTGAGCCGCAGCTCGAAAGCCTCGTCCATTGAATGCCGAGCCTGGTCCAAATTGAACTCCGTCTGAACCCTATTGCCCAAAAGGTCAAAAGCGTTTCCGAGCTTTAGGATGATTTTTTCGTTACGGGGTGTGTGGTCAACCCGATCCTCGCCCAAAAACTCCAATTGCTCACCGTCCTTCCGATAAACCCGGACTTTTCCAGCAGGCATCGCAAAACCCAGCTTCGAAGCCTCGTCATTATTGAATTCCAATCGGGATTCGATCTTCTTCGAGCCTTCGTCCCCCCATTGCCTCTGGATAACCAACTGCCCCGAGTAGACGGAGGGCGCTCCATCGTAAATGTATGTGCGCTTTGTCTTCACACCAGAGGCACGCGCGAACTCCAACTGCTTCACGTTTCGGTCCCGCAGTGTAATCGGACGTGGGAGCGTATAAAGATGGTAATCGTCAAACGCACGCGCCTCAACCGGCTCTTGTGGAAAAGCCGCGGGTGCCATCATTCGCTTCGCTCCGCCTTTTGTCGGAGGTTCGTCCGGCACGAAATTCACGTCACCAGCAATCAACTTCACTTGCGCATCCTCGAACTGTTTTCCTGAATGATTACGAATGGTTACCCAGCAGTTGAGCTCGCCAAGATTACCTTCAGGCTCGAACACAAGATTGTAGTCAGCCGACCAATCCAATCCCCGGGTAATATAGGCGAGCTCGGCGTCTAGCTTAGAAGAAACAGGGCTCTGGATTTTCCAACTAAGAAGCGGCTTTAAAATGTTGTCGTCCCGAAGAGAAGGGAACAGCGGCCTGCCTGGGATCTCGAAAGACAGCTTTCCATCCACCTCGATGATTGGCTGAATCGGATCCGCATCGGAACTGTTACCCGCGCGAATCACCTTACCCTCAATCACACGATCGCCCTTTTGGGGATCTTCAACGCGAAATCCAATCACCTGCCCCTCGTAAAGAGCCAGCAGCGAGGATTCGCTTACCGGATCGTTGAGGTAGTTTTGCTCAAGGATTAAGAGGGCGGTTCGACCGGTGGGGTCCCTGAGGATCACCGAGCTGGGATCCAGCAGGCTGGTTGCTCCTGAATATCGGATATTGGTTTCGCCAGCCTTTAACTCGAGCGCCACCGTGTCGCGAACCACTGAAAATCCGCTATTGTAAATCGTCAACCCGGGCTGCGCCAGCACTGTCCCAACACACAGACATGCGCTGAAGAAGCGCGATCCTTGTTTCAGAATATTCATGTTTCAAAAATAGAACGTTATTGGCCGACAAACCGAAAAAAAGCGGACCGGCTGACTCAAATGAAACATCCATCTCGCGAGCAAAGCGGGACCTATTCCGTCTCCCTGTCACTTGGGCGGCCACTGGTACTCGCCCGCGTCGAACGTCATGATCTCCTGAATCGCACCAATTCGCAACTCCTCGACGACCGCACCATCACCCTGCAATAAAACGATTGCGGGCTGACGGGCTTCCCTTCCGAACACCACCCACGACAGATGTGGAGTACTACTCAGCCCCCGAATCCTCAGT
>JBILLC010000226.1:0-4710 GCA_044376275.1 Chthoniobacteraceae bacterium
AAAATCAAAACCGAATCACCAACCGCGATTGGCGTCGCCCACCCGTTGCCCTTCTCAAACTCCCAAGCCTTTGTAAGCACCGTCTGCGCACTCAGTCCTCCAGCATCTGAAAGCGCCGGCTTCAGATTATTCATCGGACCAAGAAACCTTGGCCAGTCAGCATGCAACGCATTTGGCATTGCAGCGACTAAAAGCATGATCCCAAACCGAAGCCGCAAACAGAGCTCTGTATTAATGTGGAGAAACGTTTTCATACGACTTGCCCATGCTCGAAAGCGGATCACCACTCAAGCTTGTGTTTCCTTCCTCTGTTTCTTTGAAACAGTCTGATACGCCGCCAACGACGGAAGCACTTCAACAATTCGAGCCAGAACGTTTCCGTCACCACTCTTAAGAATATTACAGCGTCCATACAACCCGATGCTCGGCCGAACTCCAAAGCTCACCTGCATCCACGCGTTGGGAATGACGCCAAAAAAACACTGGGGCTCGCTGAAATAACTGATGTTCTCGCGATTGAGGATTCCACCCAAAGGAACCTTCCCTTCGGTGATTTCAGCACGAAGCCGGGACTCAAAGCCCGAGAGAACAATCTCTATCACTCCATACTCCACCGCAAAAGAATCAGAAACCTTTCGCAAAACGACCTCACGATAATACCCGCCGTCATCACCCACAACACAGTTGAGCACATCCAAGCAGATCCTGTCCGAGTGCAGTGCTTCAAGTCGCGAGGTCATATCGCCATCATGGACCAAAAGCTTTGCCGCATCGGTTGGAAGATCAGCAACGTCAATCACACAAAGTTCACCGACTCCGTCGGGACGAAACCGCTGCAGCAAACTCAAGAACTCTGAAGGAATCGTCTTCATGTGTAGCGAGAGTTCTGATGTTGCGGCAGAAAAAATGCGTGAAGCAGCGTGTCTACTTTGAGCAGAGCTGAACGGGTCAGCACAAACCCACCCTCGTCCCATTTGCCGAGATTTCGCGAAGCTAGGTCAGTCCACTGATCAGCAAATCGAAGCCGCACATCCTCATTGAATTTTTGGTGGAAATAGACGGCATCCAC
This sequence comes from Chthoniobacteraceae bacterium, assembly GCA_044376275.1. Classification (GTDB taxonomy): domain Bacteria; phylum Verrucomicrobiota; class Verrucomicrobiia; order Chthoniobacterales; family Chthoniobacteraceae; genus Chth-196. The sequence goes on from JBILLC010000226.1 coordinate 1,070, forward strand.
TCTGCCGAGCTTCATCTGTAAAATCAGCTCGCGTATCATCCGCTCCTCGGGAGTGGTTGCCATCGCCCTCGACGCCGGCAACCCACCGGCTTCAACCGTTTCAATGTACTGCCCGATCTCAGCCACATTTTGAAAATGCACGCCCCCGATATGGGAGAAAGATGCCACCCCGGCGCCGATGAGATCGGCCCCTTTCCATAAAGAATCACGGTACACAAACTTTGTTTTTGAGACATCACGCACCGCGGTGTACCCGCTCGTCACCGTGTAGCCGGCCCTCTCCAGTTCTGTGAATGCAAAGTCGACCCAGCCTCGTTTTGTCGCCCAGTCTGCAACTGGCGCCACAAGCTTCCCCTCTACCTTCATCTGCTTGTAAATGCCAGTGTTGTAGGGCACTTCCATCTGGTAGATCGTCACGCAGTCTGGTGCCATATCGACAAGTTTGCGTATGTTCTCGCGCCAATTCTCGTCGGTCTCCTCCACCATCCCCGCGATTAAATCCACGTTGATCTGGGGAAACTCAGATGCCCGAGCGGCCTTGTAGGCGCGTTGTATCTCATCCGCTTTGTGTGCGCGCCCGTTGATCTCCAAAATATGTGAGTCGAAATTCTCGACACCCAAACTCAACCGAGTCACCCCAATCTCACGAATGGCGTGAAGCTTCGCCTCGTTCAGGGTTCCTGGCTCGGCCTCGAACGTCACCTCTTGCGCATCAGTCCACGGCAACAGCTCTTTCATGCGGCTGGTCAATGAACGCAATTGATTCACGCTTAGATAACTTGGCGTTCCCCCGCCGAAGTAAACAAATTGCGGCAGCCGATGATTCACAAACGGCGCTCCAGCGTAGCGCGCTAATTCACTAATGCCCGCGTCCAAATAACGCTGGATTTCGCCGGCATTTTTATCGGTGTAAACCCTGAAGTAACAAAAGTGACACCTCTTGCGGCAAAATGGTATGTGAAAGTACAAACCAAGCGGAGTCCCGCGTGGTGAGGGAACCTGAAGCAACTCAGCAAGGTGGCTCGCGGTGCCCGGATCCCAAAAATGAAAGGGCGGATAGTTCGAGACAAAATAATTTCCGGCCCGCGTCTCCTCATTCACTTCAGATTGATCACAGGACTGGGTTGGCAAAGATTCCGCACTCATTCTTTTTTCTGTGTCTTTAAAGCGTACAACGCTCCGTCCTCCGCACCGACCACGATCCAACCCTCTGATGCCGCAGCAGAGGCAACGATAGAAGCGCCAATGTCATACACCCAGCGTTCTACTCCGTCCATGAAACCGATTCCGTACAAACGCCCATCTTGAGATCCAACCACAACTGTCTCTTTACAGATCACCGGAGATGCATCCACTTTTCCACGCGTCGCAAACTGCCAAATGCCACGGCCGTCAGTTAGACCGATGCAGTGCACGCGCTTATCGTTTCCCCCAATCACCAGACGATCGCCATGAATCGCAGCGCTCGAAAGATAAGGAAACGCACGATCACGATAACTCCAAAGCACTTTGGCGTTAGCCACATCCAACCCAAGAACCACATTGCCGTAATGTCCAACGTACGCAGTTCCATCATCGGCAATTGCAACTGAAGAGGCGACGTACGCATCGGCCTCAATTTGTCGCAACTGTTTTCCGTCTTTTAAAGAAACGATTCGAAGAAGGGCATCGCATCCCCCAAATATAATTTCTCCCGACGGCAGCAGCGCTGGGGTTCCGTTGATGTAGTTATCAGTCGCGCAAGTCCAAATCAATTTACCGGAGGAAGCATCCACACAGTGCAGGTTAGAATCGTAACTCCCGAATAGAACCCAATACCCGGTTCCATCACAGGCCTCAGCAACGTTCGCCCCGCCAATGATTTTATCCCCAGTCTCGTAAACCCAACGTGCATCCCCATTCTCGGCATCGAAAGCGTACAGTTTCCCGTCCACAGATCCAATATAGACCATAGCGCCAATCACTAGGGGTGCCGCCTCTATCGGGCCCTGCGTCTTGGCGCTCCAAATCGCACTCCCATCCGTAAGACTCAACGCGTGAAGAACCCCAGCGTCATCGCCAACATAGACTTTCCCTCGCGCAATGGCCGCGCCACCCTTGATCGCCTTGCCCGCGCTAAATCGCCACCCCAGTTCTGGACGTACATCAGCATCCATCGGCGCAAATCCATCCAAACGCGGCCCTCCGCGATGCATCGGCCAGTCAGCTCCTAGACACCCGATTGAAAGGCTTGTAAGCGCGAACCACGCAAACAAGCGACGCGGTCTTGGTGTAACCCCATTGCCCAAAGAGATACCAGCTCCACTCATTATAAAACCTCCCGGTATATCTCCTCGAAATCACCCACAGTGTACTCAACCGGATTGAATGAAGCGGTCCATTGCGCAACAGCTTCGCGCGCCATTTTTCCAATCGCATCTTCGCGAACTCCATGCCGCCCCAGAGGGCCGCCGAGTCCAGCAATGGCGAGTATCTCCTCAATCCGACCAATCAACGTGTCCAAGCATGAAAATCCGGCCAACTCTGCCAAATTGTGATATTCGTCCAAGACGAACTCCTCGCGAGAGTTGCGCTTCATCACGCTAGGAATGAGACGCCCAACCGCATGACCGTGTACAATTCCAAAATGCGCAGTCAACGGGTTGGCAGCTGAATGCGCGCAACCAAGCATGGAATTTTCAATCGCAATTCCTGCGTAGGCGGCTCCCAAAAGCATCGCTCCTCTGGCCTCAATGTCCTCAGGCCTTGCAAGCACTTCTGGGAGGGCGTGTATAATTAAACGAAAAGCCTCGCGGGAAAAGATCTTCGAGATCTCATTGCGCTTTTTAGTGACAGCAGTTTCGAGCGAATGCACAAGCGCATCCACTCCGGTGCATGCACTCACTCGCGCAGGCTGCGAAACCGTGAGTTCAGGATCCAGCAATGCGATTCGCGCGGCCGCTTTTGGATCGCCACATGCCATTTTTAAGTGAGTGGCGGGATCCGTGATTAGAGCAAACGACTGACACTCACTACCCGTTCCCGCAGTTGTAGGTACTGCGATGAGCGGGAGCATCGGCTTCATCGCCTTCCCTATCCCATGATAGTCCCGCATCTGCCCTCCGTTGGTTAGGATAAAGTTCGCGCCCTTCGCGGTATCCAATGAACTACCCCCGCCAAGCCCGACAAATAAATCGACGCCGCATTCCCTGGCTGCGCTCACGCAACGGGAGACATCCTCTGTGTCAGGATTCTCACGCACACCGTCGAATAGCGAAACGCTCACTCCCTCCTTCTCGAGAATCTGCCTAGCACGAGCAGCGTGCCCAGCACCTGCAATCCCCTTGTCGGTGACGATCAAAACACGTTTCGAGCCGAGTTCGCACGCAAACCTGCCAAGCCCCAGCAACGCGCCCCGTCCAAAAACGACTCGCGTGCGGGGCTGAAAGTCAAACGGCAGCATACTCTGATCGGCACGTACCACAATCAACCGATATCAGGCCCGCTCAATGGAACGACGCCGATATAAAAACTCAAACATGTTCCCTTCATGAGGCTGGTCCCACGAAATTTTCATGGTCGATATCGGGCCCAAATTGAGACGTTCGATCAACGCTGAATCCAGCAGCCTAGAACGAAACTCCTCGCTTTCGGTAATTGCC
>JBILLC010000227.1:0-4700 GCA_044376275.1 Chthoniobacteraceae bacterium
ATTTCAGCGGGGCAGGCGGCGCTTGATTCAAAGATTGCCGGAGATCCGTCGCTGAAGGATCTCCCGGAGGAGGAAAGAAAGTTTATTCCAGTGGATCCAATCAGCGGTAATCCGATTCCGCCGGACAAGCAGTTTTTCACTTCGATTCCCACGGCGATGTGGTGGTGTATTGTGACCCTGACGACGACCGGCTACGGGGATATGTACCCGGTGAGTCTGGCTGGGCGCGTGATTGCCGGGACGACGATGCTGTTTGGATTGGTTTTATTCGGTATTTTGATGAATATCGTGGGCAAGACTTTGATGGTTTTGCTGTTTGGCGAGCAGATCAGCGAGGAGGAGGCCAGTAAAGAGTCCGTGCTCAAAACCATGCTTGAAATCCGTTTGATCAACGGCGCTCAATACGACGAGTTGTTGGCGCTATCCGAGGAGCAGTTGCAAAAACGTTTGACTGCGAAGGAATAAGCCACCTGACCTGCTGGTGACTCTTGTCCCTCCTTGATCCGGTTCGGGGGGCCGCCATGGTCCGCGCGATCTGCCGGGAATGAGGGCTTTGCCACCGATGCATGGGTATCGGATCAACGCACGGCTGTGAAATCGTTGCCGGTGTTTTGTGTGGTGCGAATCCCGGCATCCGGTTGATTTTTTCATCAGCGAGTCGACTTAGTTGGCAATCACACTGCGGCTGACTCAGAGTGGGGGCCTCCTAAACAAGCTGATCTTCTATGAGTTGGTTACTGCCCCTTGGTTACTGCACCAATGTACATCCCTGCAGAGGCGCCGCTGATATTCCACAAGTTTTAGAGCAGTTCGTCTCGCCCGTTCGGGCAAGGTGCGGCTTTGAAATCGCGGCCGGATTATGGCTGCCCGCTGCTGCTCTGGCTGAGGTTTTGGAGGCAGAAGGAGGGGTGATAGCCGTGCGTGAAAGCTTGGATGCGCATGGATTGAGCTGTCACACGCTCAATGCTTTTCCTTACAGCGATTTTCATGGGGAGAGGGTCAAGGAACAGGTGTATCTGCCAGACTGGGCTGATCCCCGGCGGTTCCAGTACACCCTTGATAGCGCTCGGTTGCTTGAGGGGTTGCTGCCCGAAAACGGTGAAGGCAGCATTTCCACCCTGCCTCTTGGGGGGCGCCTTTTGAAGCAGCCAGACGGCTTCCTCGAAGCGTGTTTCAGGCAGTTGATGGCTCTGGCCGTTCGCTTAAATCAGATTTACGAGAAGACAGGCAAAAGGGTGCGACTCGCGATCGAACCGGAGCCCTTTTGTTTGTTGGAAACCACCCCGGAAACGATTGCATTTTTTGAACGGCTGCGACACGCGGCGGAATTAAACGGCTGTGCGGAGGCCGTGCGCGAGCATTTGGGCGTATGTTATGACGTGTGTCATCAGGCTGTGGAGTTTGAGGATGCTGCGGATGCCGTGCGGCGTCTGCGTGAGTCAGACATTCGCATTAACAAGGTTCAAATCAGCTGCGCTATTGAGCTCAATGATCCAAGTAACGAAGAAGCGCGTGCGGCCTTGGCTAGGTTTGCGGAGCCTCGGTATCTGCATCAAACCATGGCGGCGACAGGGGGTGGAGAGATTTTGCGGCATCCGGATTTGACCAAGGATTTTGCGTTGCACCCGACGGATGAATGGGTGCGGGCTAAGGTTTGGCGTACTCATTTTCATGTACCCGTTGATGCAGAAAATCTCGGGGTGTTGGGTACTACCCGTGCTGAGTTGCGCAAGGCGCTGGCGGCTGTGGCGGCTCTAGACTACCAACCTCATCTCGAGGTCGAGACCTACACTTGGCCGGTGTTGCCGGGTTCGAATGCGAAGGCAATCGTGGATGGGCTCGCGAGGGAACTAATCGCGACACGCGGGATGCTTGCGACTGGTCGGGATTAAACCGGGAAAAGTTTTTGAAATTGCGAATGACGGAGCGTGTTCGATCAACGACTCATAGCATCGAGATGCTTATTGGGTGGCTAGGGGGAGCCGCGAGCAGATGAACGATCTTGGAGTGCAGGAGTGGCTGCTTTTGGGTTTGGGCGCTATGGGCGTGGGTGTTTCCAAGAGCGGTCTTTCCGGGGTCAGTATGGTCCATGTGTTGGTGTTTGCTTTCGTGTTTGGTGCGAGAGTATCGACTGGGGTTTTACTGCCGCTATTGATCATTGGTGATTTGTGCGCGGTTTGGTTGGTTGGGCGGGAAGCGCTCTGGGATTGCGTTCGTCGATTGATGTGGCCGGCGTTGCTGGGTGTGTTTTTGGGATGGTTGCTTATGGAACGGCTCAACGAGGGCGTATTTCGTCCCTTCATCGGATCGATCATTTTATTTTTGAGTGCAGGGCAGTTGATTCGCATGTGGCGCCCCGACTGGCTTGGGCGCGTGCCGCATGAGGCATGGTTTGTTTGGATGATGGGCATTCTCACCGGAGTGACGACCATGCTTGCCAATGCAGCCGGCCCGATTGTTGCACTTTATTTGCTCGCCATCGCTTTACCGAAGGACAGGTTGGTGGCCACGGGGGCTTGGTTTTTCCTGCTCTTGAATCTTTGCAAGGTGCCCTTCAGTTTGAATCTGGGGTTGATTAATTGGTCCTCGTTGCTTTTGAACCTGTCTCTCGCTCCGTGTGTTTTGATGGGACTGCTCGGGGGGCGGTGGGTAGTTCGGCGCATTCCTCAGCGCTCCTTCGAGACATTGCTTCTGTTTTTCACCTCTGTTGCCGCCATTCGACTGATTGGTTTTTGAGAGGGGGGCGGGGTTATTTTTGTGGCGGTGTCATTGACAACCGGCCAGCCATCTGGGGAGCATTGGGGATGGCAAACACCCCCAAAACTCCCAGAATTAACACCACCTTAGAGCCAAGTTCAGCCAGTCTGTCCCGGCGTGAATTTTTGAAGGCGTCCACCTTGACGCTGGGTTCATCCGCGCTCTCGGGTGTCCTCATCCCTCAGGTTCATGCTCAGGGAAGCGATCAGTTGAGGATCGCGTTGATCGGCTGCGGCGGAAGGGGGACTGGGGCAGCTGTCAATGCGATGGCACAGGAAGGTTCGCCCAAACTTGTGGCGATGGCGGACGTTTTTCAGGCGAAGCTCGACAGCAGTTTCAGCTCCCTGAGTAACCGATATGCCGGCCAGGTTGACGTGGGGGATCGCAAGTTCATTGGCTTTGACGCCTACAGGCATGCCATGGATTCGCTTCGCAAGGGAGACATCGCCATTTTCACCACCCCGCTTGCGTTCCGGTGGGTGCATTTTAAGTATGCGATTGAAAAAGGCTTGAATGTTTTCATGGAGAAACCGCTTACGGCCGACGGCCCCACTTCGCTCCGCATGCTGGAGCTTGCCAAGCAAGCCTCCGCAAAGAACTTGAAGGTGGGGGTCGGTTTGATGTCCCGTCATAGTCATGCGATGCAGGAACTTCAGAAGCGTATCCAAGACGGCGAGATAGGGGATTTGAATTTGCTGCGCGGTTATCGCATGCAGGGGACCATTGGCTCCGCTTTCTCTGAGCCTTGGCCAGGGGAACCCAAAGAGTTGCTGTGGCAGATTTCACGCTTTCACAGTTTTCTCTGGGCGAGCGGCGGCGCATTCAGTGATTTTTATATTCATCACATTGATCACCTATGCTGGATTAAAAACGAGTGGCCTGTGAAATGCCACGGTGTCGGGGGACGGACCTCCCGCATTGCGCCCGGCGGGAAACCTTATATTGACCAGAACTTTGACTCGTACTCGGTTGAATACACCTTTGCAGATGGGGCAAAGATGTACATGGACGGACGCTGCATGAACGGGGCTCTGCCGCTTTACGCGAGTTATGCGCACGGCAGCAAGGGCATGGCGGTTGTGTCCAAGAGCGGGGACTGCGGGCGGCCTTCGAGTATTTACAAGGGCCAGACGACGGCGAAGGAAAACATGCTGTGGACTTCCCCTGACCCCAAGATTCCTGACGATCCGTATTTTAACGAGTGGCAGGATCTTACCGCTGCAATCCGTCACGACACCCCTTACAACGAAGTGGAGCGTGGAGTGATGGCCAGCGTGGTGACTTCAATGGGGCGCTATGCAACGCATACAGCCCAGGAGGTGACCCTTGAGGAGATGTTAAATCATGAGCACGAGTACGCGCCCGATGCGGATAAATTCACCATGGATTCGCCGGCTCCTGTCCGTGCGGATGCTGCCGGTCTCTACCCCGTTCCTGAGCCCGGTAAAAAGACTAAGCGCGAGTATTAGGCGGACGATATCGGCGAAACGTTCGGTTTTTATGAATCTGGGAGAGGTGTTCCCTCTTTCGGAAACGCGAACAATTTTTATCGTTCAGAATATTGCACGCATTGTAGCTCTCTCGCGGGGACTTTTTACTCTTGGCGCATTGAGTTTAGGTTTTCAGCAAGATCTTTCATAAGTGACGCTTTTGTTTATATTTAAGAGGATTTTGCTTTGTTGCGTCCCTGAATTTTTACGGTGTTAAAGAGATGCCAGTTCTCGTTTTTAAGATGACAACCAGATTGTGTAATAAATTTGAGGTTGCATTATCTTTTGATTTTCATTTTAATCTAACGGGTGCGAGGTGATATCAAACTCCAGACAAATCCGTTTATGAATTATCAACAGCTCGCTGAAAAAAAGAGAAAAGAGGCCCAAGAAGTCCTTCAAAAATTGGAGACGGGCGAATTGGACAGGAAGCTACAGAGGCACGAGGTTTTG
>JBILLC010000004.1:0-16453 GCA_044376275.1 Chthoniobacteraceae bacterium
TCCGCACCCTCTGCCGCTTTCAAACGTTGCCTGCCGTAGGACGCGCCCACCTCATATTAACAACACCCGTTCCTCTTCCTTCAGTTTGATGCCGCTCGGTGGTCTCGTCCGAGCAGGCCCTCTGCACTGGGCAAACTCAGTCCAAGCTCAGATCCCCATTATCGGACTGCATTGACTCACCCCCCGCCGACACGGCCTCAAGGGACAGCTTCACAGCGTTTTCACCCGCCTGCAGCGGCAGACTGAACTCGAAGGGAAAAGAGTCGTCCGTAAGCGTCTCGACTCGCTTGGGAAGTTGGATGCGAAGTCTGGCGCACTTCATCGTCTTGGCTTCGGCGGTCAGGTAGGCGTAGAGCCACTTCAAATCTTTGCCGAAGGAGAGGATGGTAGCCTGTGCCTCGCCGAAGGGCGTCGGTATTCGCTGGTGGCTGATGGCCTTTGCAGACAAGGGCATCGCGTCAAACTTGTGTTGGAAGCTCGTCGGCAGCGTCACGCCTTCGATCACCAACGCAATGATGCCCTTTGGTCTGAACGTAAGCTTCACGCGGCCATCCGTGATCTCGATGCGCTCGCTTTGCGGCTGGTTGTCACGCCAGAGCTTGGCGGTGTATTTTCCTGGGGGGACGGCGAGGGAAAGGAGTACATCGCGCAGTTCGCGATCGCATTCGTTCATCAAGGCGATGCACAGCGTGTTTTCACCGCGGGCAGTGATGTGGTTTACTTGCACGTTGTCGGCCTTCACGAAGCCTTTCGGCATCCATGGGGTCACGTTGGTTTGCCCGTAGAACTTGCCCGGTGCGCCATAGACGCTGCTTTGCATGAAGGCATAGCACTCGGCGTATTCGGTTGGGAAATCGATGGCTCCATGCGAGCGGTCGCGGGCCTCGACCATGAGGTAGTCGAGCACGAGATTCGCCATCGGCAGGACGTGGTTGTAGTGAAAAGATGTGGTCGGCTTGAGCTTGTCATGAGGATGCAGCGGAAAGTCGGCCTTCTCCTGCGCGGTGGAGTAAATGGTGTTGAAGTGATAGCCAGGGAAGTTGGCAAATCGGCCAATTATCGCGCCGCGTGCGATGTCGCGCAGAAAGGCGTCGTCGGTGTCATGGGCGATGCGCAGGAAGATCGGGGCGTGCGTGGCGAGGTAAAGCGCAATGCGTTGTACGGTCCCGTTGCCTTCGCAGAGCAGGCCTTGCTCGGACACGCGCCATGCGGGCACGACTTCCTCGGCAGCGGGCACCAGGCCCGGCGTTTCAAGGGAGCCGCGTTTTGGGGCAAAGCCGCTCTTATTCACCGTGATGTCGCCATCGGGTATCGAGGGATAGAAGAAAACGAGCTGAGCATACAGCCGCGCCCCGCGATGCGCGGCGGCAAGATGACGCGGCTCGTGTGTGTCGCGATACAGCTCATAGAAATCCTTCCACGCGGGCAGCATGTATTCGAAGAACGTGCCATCGGCGGCTTCGCTGAAGTCAGTCGGCACTTTCGTGAGCTCCGGTTCGGCCTTGGCGATGGCGGCTTCGAGCCACTGCCGCTCGCCACTGGCCCGGTAGCGCCAGAGGTCATTCTGCCACGCACCTGCGGGGCTCACCCAATCCATGTTCAGCGTCCGACTCACCCCATGCAACCGCTCAAGGCTCGCCCGAAAATAAGGCGTGGCTCCCTTGCTGATGCGATACAGCGCGGCCAGTTCGGAAAGCGGCATAGCGGGGCCGTTCATGCGCATCGAGGGACGTTGACTGCCTTTCAGACCTTCATCGTTAAGTGCAAAGAGGAATTTCTCACGGGACAGCAGGTACTCCATGATGGGCACTCCCTGCTCGCGGAAGAGACGTTCATTGTCCGTGACAAAGGCGAGCCCGAGCGGATGCAGCGCGCTGACGTTTTTCACCGAACCGTTCGAGTCGGGATAATAGAAGGCCTTGTTGGCAGGGTCGAAATTGCCCCACGGGCCGAGCACAAAATCGAGCATATTCTCCAATGCCGTGTTGAGCGAGGTGAGCGTGTTTTCACGCCGGTCACGGAAACCACACACATCCCGCGCGATCTGCTCGAAGGTCTCGCTTAGCGGCTTCGATTCGCTGACGAGAGCGAGCTCGAAACTGTGCTTCATGCCAGCCTCGAAACGCGACTCCTTCATGCCGAGAAAAGGCGCGAAGACGAGGGGCTGCGCGTCGCCCTTCGCATTGCGGAGCGTGACTCCGAAGCGCCGCGACTGCGCGCTCGGCATCACAAAAGGAAACTGCCGTGGCTCAGCGAGCACACCGATCGTGCCTCTCTTTGTCTGCACGAGGCATCCCGGAATCGAGCAGATGTCATCGGGAACAAGAAAGCTTTCCCCGGGCAGCCTTCGGCCATTCCACACCAACGGCTGAAATAGTTCGACGACGTCAGCCATTCGCGAATCGCGCGCCCCAGCAAATGCGACAGACCACAGGCCCGCTTTCTTCGCGGTAAACGTGTAACGCAGTTTTCCCTTCGAAATTTCGGCATCAAGTTCGATCCCGTCGTTCGTGAACCTCCACCGCGTCACGTCCCCATGTTGCTCGATCTTTGGCTGCGTCAACTTGATGACTTCACCCGCTTTGAAAATGTCTGTTTCGACTGCTCCGTTCGCACGTTTCCAGCCGACGAGATTGTAAATCGGCTGCGTCCACTTCACTGGTGCCACAGTCAACGGCTCGGGCGAGTGGATGGCTATGAACTCAGGACGGAAGACTTCTTCTGCGCACAATGGCGCGAGCAGCACGAGCAAGAGGGGGGCGAGTTTGATGAGCTGTTTCATGATGTTATTTCCCCATCAATTCAAAGCCAGCCGCCTTCGTAGCGCCCGCCCCGGGCGGTTGCTTCATCAAATTAGGGGTAAGAATGATCGGTTTCATGATCGGCCAAAGGTTCACGCAAACAACTCGATCAGCGGCTTGCCCTTGTCCGCCACTGTGAAAGGCCGTCCGGAGGGCGATTGCTCGATGTGTTGCAGATCGATTCCCATGGCCTGCGCGATCGTCGCGTTGCAGTCCTGCATCGTGACGGGTTTTTCCGCGACACGCTCGCCGATCTCGTCGGAGCTACCGTGAACGTAGCCCCCTTTCATTCCCGCACCAGCGAGCCACCAGGTGAAGACGCCGGGGTGATGTCCGCGCCCAGCGGTTTCATTGCTGATCCGCGGTGTGCGCCCAAACTCGGTGGCCATCACGACGAGCGTGCTCTCAAGCAGGCCGCGCTGATGCAGGTCCTCGAGCAACGCCGCCATCGCTTGATCTGTTGTGGGCGTCATGTTCTCCATGGATTTGATCTGATCATTGTGCGTATCCCAGTTGTGCGAATCCTCGACTTCAATAAAGCGCACACCGCTCTCCACGAGCCGCCGCGCGAGCAGGCAGCCTTTGCCAAACGTGTGCGTGCCGTAGGCGGCCTGCGTTTCAGCTGATTCTCGCGAAATATCGAACACCTTCAGATCTTCGCTTTTCATCACTGCAACGGCGTCCTCCTGCACCTTCAGATACGCCGCAGCATCGCGATGCGGCGTTTGTTGCACAAAGCGAGCACCCACCGCCTGTGCGAGCGCGGCTCGTCGCCCGAAATCCGACTCGGTGCTCTTCGCAGGCAGCACAGCGTTTTGCAGGCCCGCGCCGGGATCCACGATAGACAACGGCGCGAGACTTACGGGCATGTAGCCGCTGCGCGGATGCTGCGAACTGCCGTTGATGAGGATGTTTCCGGGAAGCACTGTGTTCGCCGAACCGAGCAGCTTCACAGCCCACGATCCGAGCGACGGATGCGTGATGGTGGGGGTCATAAAATAACTCGTGTGCGCGAGGTAGTTGCCGCGATCGTGGATGCCCTGCGTCGAAGTCATTGAGCGAATGAGCGAGAGGTGGTGCATCTGTTTCGCCATGCGCGGAAACCACTCCGAAATTTGCACGCCATCCGCGCTGGTCGCGATGGCCTGTACGCCGCCCATCTCGGGCTTTCCGGGCTTCGGGTCAAAAGTGTCTATGTGGGAAAGCCCGCCGCGTAGGTAGAGGAAGATTACGCTCCTGGCCTTGCTGCCCACTGTGCGCTCCGCCGCTCGCAGCGCACCGCTGGCAGGCAGCAAACTTACGCCGAAAGCCGCCTTCGCAAAACGCTCCACGAAGGCGCGGCGGCTGAGGTCTGTTAGGATAGAGTTCATGGGTTGAAGCAAAATATGTTCACTGGTTGAAAAGAAACTCCGGCGAGTTCAGCAGCGCCCAGATGATGTCCTGCTCGGGAGTCGGACTGTCCTTCGTCAATTCGGCTATCTCTGCGAGTTCCTCCGCAGTCGCCGAGCGGATAAGGATCGCGCGGTAGATGAGCTGCGTGCGCTGTTGGCCTACCGCATTGCTCGCAGCGAGTTTCCGACGTAGGAAGGAGTCTTCGGCGAGGGCGTTGGTGGTTAGTTCGCCGTTCATCAGCGCAAGGGAGTGCGTGGTGTTGGGGTCGCGGTTGAAGGCGTCGATCTCACGCCGATCCGACTGGCCGAACTGACGCAGGAAATGCCCCAATGGCAACGGCAGCGGCGTTTCTGAAGCGCGAATGAAAGTGACCGGCAGTGATTTCCAACGCGGATCGGTCTCCTTGTTCGCCGTTTCATCGGTGGGTTCTGCATCTGCCTTGCTCTCCTTCGCATACAGGGTTGTGAGTCGCTTGACTTCGTTGTCATCGCCGCTGGCTTTGGCGGCTGCGATTGCCTTCTGTTGCTCGATGCGACGCAGGCTGCGTTCTCGACCTCGAGTGTGCTCGGCTTGGTCAATACGGGCTTGTGCGATGAGTTCGTCGGCCGTCATGGCCGTCAGCTTCTTGAGCCGCTGTGGGTCCAGGACGCCGCCGAGCTGGAAGTTGGATTTGCGTTCATCGATGTCCTTCGCGAGCAGGACAAGAAGTGAATCCCAAATCTGCTCCGCCGACAGACGCCGCAGTTGCGGACCACGCAGCGCGAACGTCTCCGCGGGGTTCGGTGTCTCCCGCACGGTCTCACTTTGATACAGCTGCGTATTCAGCAGCACCGCCATGAAAGCCCGCTCATCGAAGCGTCCGCGGATCATCGTCCGCGTCAGAAAGTCCAGCAACTCCGCGTGCTCCGGATTCGGCAGGGCCGAGAGGCTGTCTACTGGCTCGATCAATCCCACGCCCATCACGCGTTTCCAGAACCGATTCGCGATATTCCTCGCAAATCGCGGATTGCGCGGCGAGGTCAGCCAATCCGCAAAAGCCTTGCGACGCCCGCCGTCGGTCACGGCAACCTCGTCGCCGAAGAGTGTGCGAGGCTCCACCGGTTTTCCGCGGAGCGCGTCGTCGTAGGGATAGATGTCCGGAAAATTCAGCATCCTGTCTGTGTCTTGCGTGAGGCGTTTCATCGGCGAGATCGTTCTGCTCACGCTATCCCACAGCAGCTTATCCTTTGGCACCGCCGTCAGTTTCGCCTTGAGCGCTGGCCACTGCTTGACGTTGTCGTTTGAGAATCCTGCTGGGTTGCCAAGATTGCTCACGCCGAAGGTGAACGCCACCATCTGGTAGAAGTCTTTTTGCGTGATTGGCTCCAGCGGATGGTCATGGCACTGCGCGCATTCAATCCGCGTGCCGAGGAAAATACGCGTCATGTTTGACATGTGATCAAGCGGCATGCCGAGATCGCGCAAATAGAAACCGACCGCTCCATTTTCCCAAAGCTGCCCGCTCGCGGTCACCAGCTGCCGCACAAACTCATCATACGGCATGCGCGAGCGGATGGCGTCCTTGACCCAGTCGTCGTAAAGCTTCCCCGGCTGGCCGGGGGCAAGCCCGCGTGTGTTCACGCGTAAAAGGTCAGCCTTCCAATTGAACATGTGGCTCACGTAACCCTCACTGGCGAGAAGTTCATCGATCAACTTTGCGCGCTTGTCCGAATCCTTGCTGTTCAGGAAGCGCTCACTCTCCTCCAAGCTCGGGATGCGCCCCACGACATCAAGATAAACGCGGCGCAGGAATGTCTCATGGTTTACCGGCGAATTGAGTTTCGTGTCCTTCACCGCATGGGACCGATCCACAAGGGTCTGCAACTCCTCGCTCAGTTGTCGCACATCCACCGTAGCAAGCGAGGCATCGCCCGCGGGAAACATCGCGCCGCGATGATCGAACTTCACCCACGAATCCAACTTCGCACCGTCCGCAATCCACTGCCGAAGCACCGCGCGCTCCGCATCGCTCAATGGCTGCGCTCCACCCTTTAGCGGCGGCATCACATCCTCATCAGTGTGCGGCAGCAATACCCGGTTCAAGAGTTCGCTCTCGTCCGGCTTGCCCGCCACGATCACTTTGCTGCCGCGAATCGCCTCCGCCGAATCCAAGCGCAACTTGCCCTTCGGCTTCGCCTGCTTCTCGCTGTGGCATGCAAAACAATGGTGATAAAACACTGGCAGGATGTCCTTCTCGAACTGCGGCGAATCCTTTGCGCCAAGCTGTCCGATGCAGGTGACCATGGCGATGGCCACACAGACAAAGGCTGAGAAGGGATGTTTCAAGATCATACGAGTGCCAGTGATTTTATAGGTTGCGTCAGGGTCCTCTGCTCACGGCACGGGAATCTCCGCCCGCCGCGCGATAACGAGCTGCACTTTGTCCGCAAAGTGCCCGGCGAAACTATCCCGGCGGGTGCTCTTCGATTTCGTGTCGTTCGACATGCCCATGCGAATCATCAGGTAATCCGTGTCCGCGGGCAGACGCAGCTCATTGCTCACCTTCTGCCATGTGGCCGGATCCCGATCCATCGCCACCTTGCTGCTGCGCGAGTAGGCAAGCGACTCCGTCGAAAGCACATTCTCCCCTTTCACTTTCTCATTACCAACCAGGCCCGCATCGAGAGCAAAGATAGTCAGCGTCGCACTGAAATTCTCATCCGCCGGAAACGACACCGCATTGAACATCGCCGTCAACTGCACCACCGCCCCACCATCCGAAAACCCACTCCGAAACGGACGAACATCGACGAGGCGAAAGACATCACTGCTATGGCTAGAGGGAATGCTCCTTCCTTCGAAATCGCCTCGCGCAAACCGCAGCATCTTCATTCCCGCCCCCGGCCTGACGCCCTGTTGCTCACCCACCACCTCCGAATAGTCCCCACTCCACTGCCCCGCTTCAATCGGCACACCAATCACCAACGGCGCAGGCCCTGTCTCAAAGCTTTCCCGCAAAAGTGTCATCGCGCCGCCAAACGAAGTCGCGCCAAAGCCAAATACGACCGAAGCGCTCAACAGGCCGAGTGCCAGCCCCGCAGCCGCGGCCGTGACCGGACGCCAAGCGAACCAGTCCAGCCACGATTGCGGGATCCGGTTTAGCTTTTGCACCGGTTCGGAACGCGCCTGCGCGAACTCGCGCACCGCGAAACCTTGTGTCAGAATTTCCGCGAGAAGATCACATGCTGCCGGGTCGCGCTCCAGACGCGCCGAGAGTTGCCGCACTTCTTCTGGAGTACAGTCGCCGCCCAAATAGCGTGTGAGCATTTGATTGAGTTGCGTTTCGTCCGTCATGTTCCTGCTTCCTCCTGTGCGGCGAGCCGCTGGTTGATGCACTGACGCAGCAACTGATGCAGTCGTGACAGTGCCTTATAAATCGCAGCCTCATTGCGGCGCAGCAGGCGCGAAAGTTCCGCTCCCTTGCGCCCCTCGTCGTAACGTATCCGGAGCAGATCGCGGGAATCTTCCGGCAGATTCTCCACGCATAAACGCATCGCCTCCACCCGCTGCCGCTGCGAGTCGGCCAGCTCTTCCAGTCGCGTGTCCAATGCATCCAGCGCTAGTTCGCTCAGAATCTCATCGAACCGTCCCGCGCGGCGCACAAGATCAGTTCCAAAATTCCGCGTCGCCACCCGCGCCCAAGCGAGCACTCCACCTTCATCCGAAAAGCTCTCGCGCATTCGCAACGCTCGCAGGAGCACTTCCTGAAAGACATCCTCCGCCGAGTGCACATTGCGCACCACCGCGAAGGCCCCGGCCACCAATCGCGGTCTGGCCCCAAGAAGGATTTTAACGAGGAGTTCTTCGGTCATTAAAAGAATGACGAATGGGCCGCTAAATTCTGACCAACAAAAGTGTGGCAGGGGAACCTTTCCTTTTCCGCGCCCGTTTCATCCGCCTGTTGTTGGGAATTGCTGCCAATTTATCGATCATGCTAACAGGCCCTTTACGACCTGACCACAGACGTTGGTGGGTCTGCGTTCGAGGCTGTTATTTAACCCCGCGACGCGACCGCCCGCGCGGGCTGCAATAACGCGATGAAAGGAGTTTCCTATCAAGCAAAGTCGCGCCAGAGCGGCTGTCGTCGCCCTGGAGGCCTCCGTCGACTCAAAATACGCATGCGCGAAGAGTGCTCGATACGGAACACGTTCGTTAAAATAAATCGCCAGGCCGCAGAGCTTGATTCGGTGCTCTGAGCCCGATGAATCCCGCCTCAACTTAAACCAAGTCCCGAATCACCTCACCGCTTCGAACAATCATGACGGGCCGTCCACTCGGTGTCTGGTATTCTTTCCTCACGTCGATTCCGAGCTGCCGATAGAAGGTCGCCGCAACGTCATCAGGGTTGATCGCCTTGTCCTTTGGTCCCTCTCCTTGTGCGTCGGATTCACCGACCACTTGTCCACCACGAATCCCACCACCGGCCAGTAAGCAGAACATCGCGCGCGGATAATGATCGCGTCCGGCACGTGGATTGATCTTCGGCGTGCGCCCAAACTCGCCTGTGACATAGACGATGGTCGAATCAAGCAATCCTTTCGCGGCAAGCGCGAGGAACAGTCCGCTCAATCCGCCATCAAGATCCGGCAGCAGCCTGTTCTTGAGCGCGGCAAAATTGTCTGCGTGCGTGTCCCAACCCCCCAATTGAACAGTCACGAATTTGACTCCCGATTCGACCAGGCGCGTCGCAAGCAGGCAGCTTTGTGAAAATGGAGTGCTCCCAAACAAACCCGTGACGCTTGCAGGTTCCTTGCGAAGGTCGAACGCCTCGCGCGCCTTTGCCGAACGCATCATCTGATAGGCTTTCTGACCGAACTGATCCATCCCGCTCAAAATTTTATCTTCATTCGCAAACTCGCCGAACGCGCTGTCATACCTGCGTACCATGTCCTGTCGGCGATCCACATCGTCGAGCGTGACGCCTTTGAGCGTCAATCCGCGCACCTCCATCGCCTTCCCTGGCAATGGAGTGGAACGTGTTTCAAACGGTCCGTATTCAACACCGAGATAACCCGTCGGATTGTTGCCCTGCGTTGGCACCGCGACGAATCCGGGAAGCTCCTTTTCACTCCCCAGCTCCTTGCTCACGACAGCACCAAAACTCGGGAAACTCAGTGACGCGATCGGGCGATTGCCCGTGCCCATGTACAGGGTGCCGAGGTCGTGCGCGGCGAGCGTGTGCGATACACCGCGAAGAATCGCATATTTGTCAGCGCACTTCGCGAGCTTCGGCAGATGCTCCGAAATTTGAACGCCGTCGACATTTGTCGCGAGAGGCTTGAATTCGCCGCGATGGGTGTCCGGTGCATCGGGCTTGAGATCGAACGTGTCCATGTGGCTGGGGCCGCCTCCAAGACGTATGAAGATTGCAGCCTTCGCTTTGCCCTCAAGACGCACCGAGTCTCCCGTTGATAGCGGCGCGCCCACGACGCTCGGGGCTGCACCTTGCGCCACACTTTCCAAGTATCCCTGGAGAGTCAGTCCAAGTCCGAATCCGCTCACTGCGCCAACGCGCAGAAAATCACGGCGCGCAACGCCGTCGCAATAAAGGGAGGTGTGTTTTTTCATGGGTGGAGATGATGGGGGGGATGACGGCCGGCTTGGTTTTCTAAACGGAAAAAGAACTAGTGGTTCACAAGAAATTCACGCGTGTTGAGCAGAGTCCACAGCAGCTCGCGAGCCCCCTCCACAGGGGAACTGCTCGCGAGCACGTCGCCTTTCGCACGCTCAACCTCGGCAGCGGTCGGCGGGCGGCTCACGGTGCGCAGATACGTTTCACGGATCACTTTCTCGAGATTCTGCGGATCGATCTTCGGCGCGCCTGCTCCCGCTTGCTTGCCAGAGCCCACCAGCCCCAGCGAGGACTCGACCCAAGCCGTTCCACGCTTGTTGTCGATGCGCGCGAGCAACGACGGGTCGTTCCGCGTGTAGATTGTTTGCAAGAGCGTGGGATCAGTGACGCGCTCGCAGTCGCAGTTGGTCTGCCTCGCTGGCTTCCCAAAAATGGTGAGCGCGTACGAATCTGCGCTTGGACTGCCCTTGGTGGACGCCGTGTAGTTGGTGGTGCCGGTGGCACCGATCGCACGCTCTTCCACCAGGAACGGGTACCGCTCGTTACGCTCCGCAGTATCGGTCGCCATCATGATCGCGTCGTAAACCAACTCCGCCGGCAGTCTACGGATCAGGGCGTGCGAAAAGTTTTTCTCGTCTATTTTGTTTGTGACATTGGTCTTCCAGCTGCGTTGATACGCATCGCTGCCCAGGATCTCACGATGCAGCCACTTCATGTCAAACCCATGCTCCGCGAAACCTTTCGCGAGGTAATCAAAGAGCTCTGCGTTGGTGGGTGCATTCGCCAAATTCAGATCATCAGCGGGTTCCACCAAGCCGCGCCCAAAATAATTCGCCCACACGCGATTGACCCACGCCTTTGCGAAATACGGATTCTCCTTTGCACGCAGCCAGTCCATCAAGGGCTTCCGGACATCGTCGTATGTCTCCATCATCACCTGCTCACCGCCCAGAAGCTTTGGCGTCATCACGCGGCTGCTGCCGGAAACTGGTCCCGCGACCGGCTGAGGCTTCGCCACCTTCGCAGACTTGGGAGTGGTCGCACTCAAGTCCGCCCATGCGAGTGGAACACCGTCCCGGATCCGCTCCGCAAGAATCTTCTCGCCCGCACGCTGGTAGGCCACTTTGAGATCCGCGGCGCGACGAACTTTCTCGGCGTCCGTCATCGGGAGTGGCTCGAGCGACTCGGGGGCGGTCTGGACCGCTGCGGGTTCTGCCGCAAGCTGCGTCGGTTCCGTCGACAACGCTGCTTGCGCGACCACAGCGGTTGCAGCAGGAGCGGCAGGAGTCACAGCGGCGGCGGGCGCCTCTTGCGCCTCGGATTTGAGCTTTTCAGCCCTCGCTTCGGCGGCCCTCTTCAGATCCTTGGCAAGAAAATCAGCGTCGACTCTCTTCTTTGCTTCGCCGCGGATTTCATCCCTGATTTTTTCCGCCAGTTCTTTGGCGCCGGCGTCATCTGCCTTTTTCCCGTCGGGCTGCCGAAAGGCGATCGTGGTGAAGAACGCCTGAAACTGAGCGAAGTCCTGCTTGGTCCACTGGTCGAATGGGTGCTTGTGGCATTGCGCGCATTCGATGCGGACTCCGAGGAAAGTATGGGCGAAAGCGAGCGCCTTGTCCTCCGCCTTGGCGACATTCTGCCGCGCCCAAAACCAGGGCATGGTTTCGCGTTTACCAAACGGTTCGGCATCGGTCTTCTTAAAATAGCGCGCCATTTCCTCAACAAACTCCCCGTAAGCTTGGTTGGGATTGCTGCGCATCGAACCCAGCACAATGCCCGCGGCTAGTTCATCGTACGGCGCATTTTGCTCTACCCGCGAGTAGATCCAGTCGAACCACTGGCGTGCCAGTTGCGGGCCGTAGTTGTGCTGGCCGCTCTCCGCAGCTAGGTTCGATCCCCTGAGGACCGCAGGGTTGTTCCCGGTGAAATCACACAATTTCGTGGTCCACCACGCAGCGTAGCCGGGACGCGCGAGGAGTTCGTCGATTTTACGGTCCCTTTTGCCAGGAGTTTTATCCGCAATGAAAGTCTCGATCTCCGAAGGCGGCGGAAGCGTGCCCGTCACATCCAGACTGGCACGCCGCAAAAATTCGGCATCCGTGCAAAGGTCGGAAGGCACGATGCCGGCTTTCTTCAGCTTGTTGTTCACAAGCGCATCCACGCGGGTACGGTCGGAGCCGGGGATCTTTGGATACTTTGAAGGATCGCTCACCGGAAGCATGACCGGAATCGGCATCACGCCGTTGTCGTAAAAGGCCACGACATGCGAATCGCCGCGTCCTTTGCTCTCAACTTTTCCAGTATCCGAAACCGAGGCAACTGCATCGTCATTGGAGCGGAACCGCGTAATTTCAGTGACGTCCTCCACGGTGCCATCCTTCCAATGCGCCACCACCCGCAATTGCACCGCTTCACCCTCCCTGCGGAATACGATTTCCTTGGGGAAGACCTCCAACCTCTCAAACTCGCCGGTTTCAGCCACGTCGAGTTTCGCACCGCTGGAGATCCATTTTAAAAAAAGATTATACTCCCAAGAATCCTTCGCGAAGCGCTCCTTGCCCTTGTGCTTCATGAGCGCCGCGCCTTTTTGGATCAGGAGGCTCTTGGTGGGATCGGTGAGGGACACGCGCACCCCGCCTTCATCGCCGTTGTCGTTTTTCGTGATCTGCGCGTGGTCGGTGTCGAAATCGTATCCGAAAAGCGAGAGTTGGAATCCTCCACGCCCTTGGAATGAACCGTGGCATTCGCGTCCGGAACACCCTAACCGGCTCATGAGCGGGACGACGTGCCGACGGAAACTCGGCTCGGCAGCCGTTTGAAGATTCGCGAACCGAGAGGAGGGCGTGGCACTCGTAACCCCGGAAGGGACGCCCGAAATTCCGTTCTGGCTGCGTGCAACCTGTATGGAAGCGACAGGCGCTGCTTGAGAGGAGAGGACCGCCACGAAGACGGCGAGAACAGGGGGGATTGCTCGCATGGGTACATGCTTGCCGCAAATCGCTTCGATATCAAAGCTTGATTTAAAAAATTGCCGCACAACTCATTCATCCTCAGCGCCTGAGTCCCAGGCTCCCCGGCGAAGTTATCCAAAAACGATGTTCTCTCGCTGTTTTTAGCACGCCCTGCGGCAATACAGCGCGCTAGTCACGGAAGTGAAGCAAAGGCAAACTTCACCTTTTGCATGCAGGTTTCCCGGCCATTGGGACGTGATACGTGAGGGATCGATCGCGGAGTAGCGCTCGCATTATTCACGGACAACGCGGCATTGCATTTCCCGGGTGCTCAGTGGGATTGCGTTGTCTTGCACCTCGATTGTGATGACGGCGGGCTTTATGAGTGCAGGGTTCAATACAACCAAACGGCCGGTACGCGACTCGATGGAAATCGACTCGGAGTCATGGGGTCCCTTGATTTTATAAGTGAGGATGGAGCCCTGATCCGTGTCAGTCGCGGTGTAGGTTCCAAGCACTGAACCCGCCGTGGCATGTCTCCCAATCCGCACTTCTGCAGGCCCGGTGAGATTGGTGATTGGCTGGTTGCCTGCCCAAGCAGGGAGCTTTGAAACTTTTGCGGTCACCTCACTGCTGAGTCCCGCGTTGTCTTTGCCCAGTCCGTATCTTTTGAAGTAAGGGAGGAGGTTGCGTCCCGAGGCTTGCGAGAATAGGAGAAAAAATCGGTCCCGCTTCGCATTCGCGTCTTTTAGATTGATTGCATCAAGATCGGGATCGGATCCGGGTTTTTGAAGCCAGTTCATCAAGCGAGAAAAAGCCTTCTCATACAGCTGCCATCCGAAACATTCCGCCAAGGTAAAATAAAAGTCATAGGCGACTTTCATTTCGCATGCCTTCGACCACGTGCGTTCTGCTTCGGATAGTTCATCCCATTTCTGAAGAGCGGCAATCCGGCTTTTCGCATTGAACGTATCGTGGCTGTTGTTATCCCAGGACGTGCGTCCGTGGATAAGGTTGATGATAAGGCCGGGAACGAGATTAACGTCCACCTCAGCGCCAATCGCGATGGTGTAATTACCGTCAAAACTATCCTGATACGTGTGGCCGAGTTCATGAAGGAATCCCCAGTCGCCTTTTTCAATCGCCCGCCTGCCAAGTGCGTTTTGGTTTTCTTCCTTTTCCGCGCCATACGCCATCATCACAGGGTAGCCTGCGTGCCCGTACCCTACTGTAATGTCGCGATCGGTGAGCATCGACTCAGCACGCTTTCGCCATGCTGCGTAACCCAGGTATTTGTCGGCCGTCTCAACGACGGACTGCCAGTATTTTGCAATAACCTCAGGGTGCTCCTCATTACGAAGAAAGGTCGCTGGGAAATAGCCTGTCCACTTAGGGGTCTCGATGTAGCCCCAGGCACCCGGCGCATGCTTTACCTTTGCATTCCACTCCGCCTCGGTGGTTTTCCCAAAGGTGAACACAGGAGCCTCAACGGCCCCTTTGATTGCTGCGGTAAGCGTGCCCGCGCTGCAGTTCTCGGGAACTAAAATGCTGACAAGCCCACCGAAAGCATTCGCGGCTCTAGTGTGTGCTGCCTGAATGGGAATAATCCGTGTGATTTCTGGAAAACGCCTCCAGTCGTCCAGTCCCCAGTTTGCATCAGTGTGAATGCCGATCTCCAGCGTCAGTCCGGCGCCTCTCGCAGCCTCAGGGATGTCGACTGTAATGGGCACACCGGGGCGCGCGTACAGGCCGGTTGAGATGCGGGTTTTCTCGCCGTGGTTGATGAGTTTGTTGGGGCCTGTAGTTGCGTTGAACGAGATTGTTTTTGCAACAGGGTCGCCCGGAGCCACGGCGCCGGGATAATCATTTGCAGACGGGTGTGGAGGCGTCTTATCAGCCGGAAGCTTCTCAAGAATGAGATGCTGGTAACGCGCAAGCATCGCGTCAACGGGGCGCACTTTCCTGCGAAGAATGTTGTCTGTTGCAATCGTCACCCAACCGCGAGCGAAATGCATCGCATGCAGCGCAGCCTTCAAAGGTTCGCCAATCGCCTTCGCCGCGATGCAAGATTCCACAATCGATGCGCAAAACGCCCGATCAGCGGCTGACAGTTTGGCGCCGCCGGCCTGATCCGCACCGAGGGCTTCAACGGCGGTCAATGCATTCGAGAACTTCGGAAGTTCCGTTTGAATGTTGAATGTGGTGTCGCTCGGACCGGACCCAAGGAATGCGAGGCCCGCAGACTCCAAGATCCCTTGCGCACCTGCAAGCGCCTCCTTTGAAGCGGCCCAAGGCGTGGAGATCAGCACGACACCCCCTCCTTTTGCGGCGAAAGCGTCAAGCGCCTGCACTTTTTCGCTGAATCCCGCCGCATGCAGACTTGCGACGACGACATCCGCACCCGCCAGTGTTTTTGCGTCCCACGCCTTCGGAGCCGGCAGCTTTTTGGTCTGCATGGCTTTCCAGTCCTTCTCATTCACGCCAAAAAGCACGACCGCCGGCTCACTTTTCCGGGCTGCCCAAGCCGCCACATTTTGCTGCCATTCGCCGCCAGTTTCAGCACCAATCAGGGCAGTGTGCGACATTGCGACAACTCGCCCCGCCTGCGGTTGGTCTTTAAAATAGCCCGCAGCAGCGACAATTTCTTTTTTTGGTGAAATTACTAGAGGGATCGCATGCCGCCCCTGCACCGCGATAGAGCCCGCCGAACCCTTTAATGGGATTTTTTGAATCCCCTTCGTGAGTGCCGCGTAGTCCTCAGTGGCGTCTCCATAGACAATGCATCCAGTCGCCGTGAGTAAAATCGCAAATAAAAATTGGTGTCGCGAAGTGGAGCATTTCATGGGGTGGAATTTAATGGACTGGTGTAGACAAGTAAAAAGGCTGCATCGGATCCGGGTCGGCTCACTTTGCCGGCTTTGGAGCACGAATTAGTGCATGTTCCGTGTCTATGAGGCGTTTCAAGGATGCCTGATCCGCACCCGATGAAGCGCCTTGCGTCTGGGGGGTGTCACCGACAAGGCAGTCGTATAAGTTCTGCGTTCCGGAGTTTCGGAACCGCATATTCTCGAACGTGCAGTTTCTTGCCTCGAGAGTGGTGTCTGGGCCGATGATGGTTTCTTTGAGTTCTCCCTGCCGAATCATCCAGACGTTCTCGAGCTGCACAAAGCATGATTGTTGAGAGCCGCTTTTTGACACAGTCAATGCCTGTTGGGCGGATGAATAAATGATCGCATTTTTGACACTGTACCGGCCCGTGGCTGGAAAAAACAGATCATGACCGATGCAATCGCGGATCAAGACGCCTTCATAGCTGGTCTCGCTCGTACCGGTGTCGCAGATACCCGTGCTGTTTCCAATAGAGACGAAACCGAACACCCGATATTGCGCAGATTCGTGCGCGCTGATTCCATCGTCACCGCACTCGATGGCGCGGATATTTTCAAATACCACGGCACGGCAATCTCCGTGGATGTTGAATCCATCGTTGTAGGGATGCGTCGCGGTGACGTTTCGAATCACAAGGTGCGCGTTGTTCCCGCCCAGTTGTACGCCTGCGGAGCGGACTGGAACTTCAATTTGCGCTTCTGCGAGCGACTGGCCAGATTTCAAGCGGATGAAGAATGTTCCGAACACCTGAGGGTTGTTGGGCAGCGCCCGGCCAGCGTCTTTTTGGAAGGTCCATTCGCCCGGTGAAAGTT
>JBILLC010000228.1:0-4688 GCA_044376275.1 Chthoniobacteraceae bacterium
TGGAGCGAAACACGCACTCCTCGACTCGAGCGTGGAGAATTTCCCGCATCTGCCGGCGCAAGGCGCTTTTTTCATATACCATCCTGCCTTTGTGCCATCCCACGCCTCGATTGTCCAAGCACTTGGCCGGTCCCTCTCCCACTGATCAGCCATGCCGACAACCAGTTTGTGCCGAGGTTTGGTTTGCTCGAACCGGCAATCGCAGCTACCGTTCGGGCGCTGTGGAGAAGCCATCCCCAAACCGTTCGACAGCGGAGATCCGCAAATCCGCATTGGCAGCCTTTGCTCCCGAAACCAGCGCATCGGCGGTTGGTTTACGACCCGCGGCGGCGTGGACAAAGAGAAATCCGGTCACGGAGATTCTTTTACCTTCACTACTGGCGAAGCGCGAAGGCCTCTCTTTGCGGCCCACTTGGCCCCAACTTCAAGGCAACGATTTCGCACTGACCTGGATTGGCCATGCGTCTTTTCTGCTTCAAGCCGGCGGATTGAATATTCTCATCGACCCCATCTGGAGCAACTGGGTGAAGGGCATCAAACGCATGCGCAGTCCCGGGGTGGAACTCAACGCCCTGCCCGGCATCGATCTCGTTCTGATCACCCACGCCCACTTCGACCACCTCGACCGACGCACATTGCGAGGAGTCGCTGCAGATCAACCCGTCGTTGTGCCTTTCGAAGTTGGCAATCTTGTGCATGATCTCGGGTTCCGGGTTGTGCAGGAACTTCACTACTGGGAGAGCTTCGAGTACGGCCCCGTGCGTGTCACTCTCACCCCTTGCCACCACTGGGGCGCGAGACTGCTGCACGACTCGCACCGCGGGTTCGGCGGCTTTATCATCGAAGTCGCAGGAAGAGTGATTTATCATTGCGGTGACACTGCTTACTTTGACGGATTCCGCGAGATCGGAGAGCGCTTTCCAATCGACGTCGCACTGCTGCCGATCGGCGCCTACGATCCTCCGAGCCTTCGCGCAGTTCACATGAACCCGGAGGAAGCGCTCGAGGCCTTCATAGATCTAAACGCGAACTTGATGGTGCCGATGCATTACGGGACATTCCGCCTCTCCTATGAACCATTGAGCGAGCCTCCCGAAAGACTCAGGCTCGCAGCCCAAAGCCGAGCCATGCAAAGCCGGATCGCGTGGATGCAGGAGGGCAATCCAATGGTCTTTTAAAATCCTTTGTCTCTTAAAATTCCTTTCCGGGCCGCCTCGTCGCGCTGTTGCCTTTGCGCGACCTCTTGAGCCATGTTAACCAGATCCTGCATGACAAAATTGACGACACCCCTGACCGCTGTCCGCTTCCTCTCGAGCGCTGCCTGCCTTCTAGTCACCCTGAATGTGCCAACCGCACTGCCGCTCTGCGCTCAGGAAAGCTCTCCAGCCGCACCGACAACCACAGCACCTGCAACTCCAGCGGCGCCGGCAAATGCGCCCGGCGCCACCCCGGAGTCCGCAACAGCGGCTCCTGCGGCCACGATTGAAGCCGCGCCTCAGAAAACGCCCGCCTTGGAGCCCGTCCTGGCCGAGGCTCCGGTCAACGAATCTTCTCAAGCCGCTTCGAAGACTGGCACGCCGAACGCGTCGCAAAGTCACGCGGGACCCAGCAACGGCAGGATGTCGTTTTCCTCATGCACCGTTGAGGGGAAAGAAATCGCCATCACCTTTGACGATGGTCCGCATAAAACAAACACGCCGCAGCTCCTCGACACCCTCAAGCAGCGCGGAATACGTGCCACCTTTTTTGTCGTAGGCCAGAATGCAGCGGAGTATCCCGACATCCTCAAGCGAATCGTTGCTGAGGGCCACGAGTTGGCCAACCACTCCTACACCCATCCAGTGCTCGCTTCGATGTCCCAAAGCGCAGTGCACGAGCAATTGGAAAAAACACATCAAGCGGTGCTCAGCGCGACCGGTGTTTCCATGAAACTCCTTCGCCCACCCTACGGAGCTTTCAGCGAACCACAACGCCGCACCGCAAACGGAGAATTTGGATACAAAACCATTCTTTGGAACGTTGATCCCCTTGACTGGAAGCACCGCGATGCGGCGCGCGTCCAAACCGAAATTCTCTCGCACACGCAAGCAGGCTCAATCGTCCTCGCCCACGACATCCACAAATCCACCGTGGATGCAATGCCGGACACTTTGGATAAACTTACTGAAAAAGGTTTTAAATTCGTCACTGTTTCCGAGTTGCTCGCACTGGATCGTTCGCCCGCTCAGAAAACGGCGACGGATCCCGCAACCACATCCACCGCCCCAGCCAAGAACAATTCGCAGCCCAAAAAAGCTGAGGAGAAAAAAACACCCTCTCCGTCAAAGTCGACAAAACCAAACACGGCCAGCACGACTCCTCCCGCACCCTCACCAGCGCCCGTTTCGAAGTCCGCAACGCAGGCTGAAAAAAACACAGATAAAGCGGCTTCAACTCCCTCCTCAGCGGCTAAAAAGCCATCACAACTCTCCGACGAAGAAATTAAAAAGAAATGGCTCGAAAGCTTCAAACGCTAGCACGAGACCTCCGCCGGATTCTGGGACCAGGGTTGGTGAGCGACGACTCGGAAACGTTGTCCTCGCACGCGGGCGACAAATGGTTTGCGAGCCATCCGCCAGAGGTGGTGGTTCTAGCGAAGCGCACGCAGGATGTATCCAAGGTCCTCACGTTCGCAAACAAAGTCGGTGTGCCTGTCACCCCGCGCGGAGCAGGCCATGGCTACGTGGGCGGTTGCGTACCGCTGCGCGGGGGCATTGTTCT
Source organism: Chthoniobacteraceae bacterium (assembly GCA_044376275.1). Classification (GTDB taxonomy): domain Bacteria; phylum Verrucomicrobiota; class Verrucomicrobiia; order Chthoniobacterales; family Chthoniobacteraceae; genus Chth-196. The sequence continues at coordinate 2,761 of JBILLC010000228.1, forward strand.
CTCGGTTGCGGGGATGCAACGCATCAAGGAAATCCATTTTGAGGACGGGGCCGCGGTTGTTGAACCCGGAGTGATCACCGGGCACCTCCAGTCGGAAGCGCGCAAACGCGGTCTCTTTTACCCGCCGGACCCCGCGAGCCTCAAAGATTGCAGCATCGGCGGAAACATCGCCACCAACGCCGGCGGCCCGCGCTGCCTTAAGTACGGAGTGACCCGGAACTACGTTCTTGGCGTCGAAGTGGTCCTCCCGAACGGCGACATCCTGCGCGCCGGGGGCCGCACCCACAAAAATAAAACGGGCTTCGATCTGGTTGGCCTGTTTGTCGGCTCCGAAGGACTGCTCGGAATCGTGACTGAGGCGACCCTGCGACTGCTGCCGCTGCCTCCCGCCCGGGCCAGTCTTTCCGCCGGCTTTGCGACTTTCCGCGAAGCCGCAGATGCCGTCCAAGCAGTGTTCAAGGCGGGGTTCCTTCCCTCGGCGCTCGAGATCGCTGATTCCTTCACCCTGCGCTCAGCGCGCGAACATTGCGGCTCGGCGATTGTTCCCGAAGGTGAAGGCCATCTGCTCGTGGATCTGGACGGCCAAACCCAATCGGTGCGCGCGGAATCGCTGGCTCTCCAAAAGCTTCTGCGCGAGCGCGGCGCACTTAGCGTCAAACGTGCGATTGGCGAAGACGCATGCGAGGCGCTGTGGAGCTTACGCAGGAAGTTTTCCGCATCCCTCAAAGCCACCGGCCTGACCAAACTCAACGAGGACATTGTGGTACCCCGGAGCCGAGTGACAGATCTGGCCCGATTTGCCGAAAAACTCAGCAAACGATCCGGATTCCCGATTGCATGCTTCGGGCATGCAGGCGACGGAAACATTCACGTCAATATCATGGCTGCCGGCTATCATTCGGATGCCAGCGTCAAATCAAAGGTGGACAGAGCATTGGACGAATTGTTCAAGCAGGTCCTCGCGTGGAACGGCGCAATTACCGGCGAACACGGGATCGGCATCGCTAAAAAACGGTGGTGGCCTCAGGCAGTTTCCGAGGTGAGCCGGGAAGTCCATCAAAACATCAAGGCCGCGTTGGACCCGAAGGGAATCCTCAACCCTGACAAATTTGTGACAATCAAGCGGTCCCGTTGACTCCCTCCCCGGGTGCTGCTAGCGTTCCTCTCCGTTCACAAGAGTCTCGCCACCAGCTTGGGACGCCTCCGGGGAGCGATGCACCCCGGAGAATGAAACCGCCCCCCAGCCTGGCAAGCTCACCGCCGTGCAAGCGGCATTTGCAAAGTCGGCCTGCAGTTTTTTAAGCGTCACCTATGCTGGAACGAACCGTACTCGTACTCAACCGCCTCTGGCAGGCGGTCAACGTCTGCTCCGCCCGCCGCGCCTTCGTACTCCTTTGCGCCGGGCACGCGCAGGTCGTGCACTCCGCAGACGGAAATTTTTTCACCCACGACTTCGCAAGCTGGCGGGATCTCTCCGAGCGCGAACCTTCTGAGGATATGGTCAACACGGTATCCTTGAAGATCCGGGTTCCGAGCGTGATCGTGCTGCTCCTCTTTGACCGGATGCCTCGCAAGGAGGTAAAGTTCACCCGACACAACATTTATGAGCGGGACAGAAACACCTGCCAGTACTGTGACAAAATTTTCGACCGCAAAGATTTGAATCTAGACCATGTGATTCCTCGGGATCGCGGGGGCGAAACCAATTGGGAAAACATCGTCTGCTCCTGCATCAAGTGCAACACCAGGAAGGCCAATCGCTTGCCTCAGGAGGCCGGCATGCGCTTGCGCCGCAAGCCGGAGCGACCCCGCTGGCAGCCTTTTCTGCACATCACCTTTGACACCAAGCCGCAAGAGAGCTGGCGGCACTTCATAGACCTGGCCTACTGGAACGTCGAACTGGGCTAGCCCAGCGCCGTCCCGCTGCT